>JAAZIE010000026.1 GCA_012510305.1 Bacillota bacterium
GGCCAAGACACCGCTTGTAGCACGCTCGAGCACTGCAGTAACAGCGTCAGCGTCCATCAGTTGCTTCTCTCTGATCATTTTTCTAAACAAGAGCTATCCCCCTGAAAACAATTTTGCAGGTATCCCGGTGATACTATCAGAATTGAACAAGCGAAAGTAACATTCCTGCATCAGACGAAAACTTTTGCCCGGCAGCAAGCAAAAGTTGGGAGCCACCGGTAGCTCGCCGGCCGGTGACTCAGAGCAGCAGGAATAGGTTTGCCGCGCGCAGCGGGAAGGACCGGCTGCAACCTTTGCAGAAAGGTAAATAAATGGATCCATTCAAAAGCTTTAACCGGGTTCCGCAGCTGGAACTGCATGGGCATGCTCCAGGGCGTTTGCAGCGCCCTCTTGCCGGAAAGGGGTGACCAGGTGGGCCTCCTTGATAATATATCCTTTGCCCTAACCGTGCTAACCTTTCGCCTGCGCGATCTGTTTGTTCCCCCCGCCGCTGTTCTTGAAAACTTGGGTATCAAGAGAGGGCAGATCATTCTTGACTACGGTTGCGGCCCCGGCAGTTACTCTGCAGCCGCCGCCGGGCTGGTGGGGCCCGGGGGAAGAGTCTACGCGGCGGACATGAACAAAAATGCGGTCGCCTACGTTCGCAAGATCATGGAAAGCCGGCCGAACCTCAGCGTTATCCGGACCGATTGCCGGACCGGGCTGCCCGATAATAGCGTCGATGCTGTTTTTCTTTTTGATGTTTATCATAATTTAAAGGAACCGGAAAAGGTGCTGAAAGAGCTGCACCGGGTCCTTAAAGACGAAGGGAAGCTGTTTTTTAGTGATCACCATATGGGGGAACAAAAAATTATTCATTCAATCACCGCGCCGGGCTCTTTTAAGCTGTCCGGCAAAGATCGGAAAATTTACCGGTTTGCAAAATAGCACCGCGGCGCCATCGAGCCCGCCCGAAATATTATCTGCGGTTGCGGCTCGCCGCAATGACCTCACCTTTTTGGCCAGGACCGAACGTATTTAAATTATTCAGGCCATGTTATGATGTCAGCTTCTACACCAGGATAAAGTTCGTCTATATCCTTTTGAATCTCGATGGTTTTTTTGAGAGCGGTTACGATACGGCAGTAAGTGCGAACATCGTTGATGTCTAACTTTCTTCCCCTGCGGTCCTTCAGCCATTTATCGCATACCTGGTAGCCGCCGATCCGGTATGACCAGACATCTGATGGAACAGGCTCAAAGAATTGAGCTTTGTTTATATAAACCCGCTGCGCCTCATCGTTGTAATAAAACCCCTCTCTCTTTGAGCGGGCGATATGCCCATCACCCCGTCCTTCATAGCGCACAAGCGGTGGATCAAGCTCTGGTGATTGTAATAGATGTAAATCAGCTATTCGCTTTCCGGAGACAGCTAAGGCTTTAAACAGTTCACCATCAGCGGCAAAGGGTATGCGGGGGAAATCTATGCGTAGAAATTCACGGTATTGCTCACGAAAGGTTGGTGAATATAAGATCGCATAAATATAATATAAAATCATAACAGGGGATGGTTGATCGCCGTGCAATGAAGCCAATATTTCCAGCAACTGGGGGATTAGGTTGGGCTGCCACGATATTGATTGAGTGTGTGAAAACAGCTCTAACTGGTCATTATCGTTTGTGGGATATAAGTAAAGCGGAAAATGATAATCAATGGTTTTTTGGGAGACGGCCACATGTTCAGATATATTTTGTGAAACATATGCATGCTGCCAGGACCCCACATGCTCTACCCTCTTCGGCGTAATGATTGCCAGGTTATCCCCTGCAAGCATATGTTGCATTACTTGACCCCGGGGCATACAAATAAAACCACGGGATTTGCCGGTATAGTAAGTATAGCGGGTGTCAAAAGGACGGTATTGTAGCGGGACAATTTTATTTCGTTCTGGACCCGAGTCAAGTAGGTCTTTTTGGGCTAGCTCTACCTTCCAGTCGCGAGAGTCGTCACCCAGCGCATAGGCTTCCCGGGCCAAGCTTTCTTCCATCTTTGAAAACACCGATACTGTGCTCCAGACTTCATCCGGCGACCATCTTATGGTAAGCCTGTCTCGGGCGGTGACTAAGCCGACACTGCTAAGTGGAAATATCTCCGCAATAGAGATGAATGAGCTGTATCTATCCATCAGCGTCTTATCTAGTGGGATAAAAAGGTAGAAGGGTGGTCCCGGACTCAGGGTGCTCCAGTTTGTAACAGCAGCTTCACTTTGATTTAGCCAGCTATATTTTTGTTCCCGCGTCCCCCACAAGTCAGCATGGTAAACACCTTTTTTTGTAGCAGCGCTTCCATGCTTGATGAAAAAAGCGATGGCCACACCCTGCCGGATGTCAAAGACATTTTCATCCTTGCTCCCATCCGGGCATTCCTCTTTTTTAAGTGAGCTGCCATGAAGATCAAGTAAATATATTTTGTCGAACGTCTGCATTAAACTTTGGCGCATGCCGCGAAAGGTGGGGTTATCGAGATAACCATGGTTTGTAATCATACCGACGATGCCCCGGCCGGCTTCGTCTATCTTGTTCTGCGCAAAGCGCAAAAACTTTACGTAGTCATCCTGCAACCACTTGGGATTCCTTTCGCCAAGCGGCTTGCCATCTACTTTTTTGTAGTCTTCAATCTTATCAAGAATCCACTCCCCCTGGTTGGCTGAATGGCCGGAGTACGGCGGGTTGCCCAAAAGTACCAGGATGGGCGTTTGCTTTTTTACCTCACCGGCAAGCCGAGATTCCTCGGCGAGAGAAGAAAGCCCCGGCAAGCGGCTTTGCTCAAGCTCCTCCATATCGAGGGCGTTTGTTAAGTAAAACTGGACCCGCTCATCATCAGCCAGGCGGTGGCCCAGCTCCTCCAGGAAAAAGCTCATTTTTAAGTGTCCGACGGCGTAAGGGGCCATCATCAACTCAAAAGCATAAAAATTCTGGAGAATGTGGCGCCGGATAAAATCTTCCCTGGCACCACTGCCATACTTGCGCTCGAACTCGCTGACGGCTTCCCGAGCGGCGCGGGCCGGGAAGGTCATCGTCCCGGCAGCGGGATCAAGCAGGGTTACCCCTTCGGAAGCCAGGCCGTCAGCCAGGTCAAATTCTGTTTTAAGGAGTTCGTGCAATGAGCGCACGATATAGGAAACAACCGGCTCCGGCGTATAATAGACCCCCCGGCGTTCCCTCTCTTCGGGATCATATACCGCCAGAAAGGTCTCATAGAAGTGTACAATGGGGTCGCTCCCTTTACCCTCCCTATAGTATTTACCTAGAATTTCCGATACTTCAGCAGCGGCCAGAACACTGGTGATCTCGTCAATACTCCATTCCAGCTGGGGCGGCAAATCGTCCAGGGAGATAAAACGAAACAGATCGCGTAGCACCCCGATGGTATGGGGAATGCCGTCAAAGGCGTTGTGCCGGCTAAATTTATCACCGGCACGCGTTTTGGCGGCAAAAAGGCCGTAGGTGATCGTCTGGGCATAAAGATCGGCGAAGCTTTCTTCGTTAAGATCACCAATTAAAAATTGCTTAAAGGCCTCATAAAACCCGGTTAAAGCCCCTGGAGTATCTTTCTCTTCAGACAGTTGTTGCACAATGATCTCTTCACGTAAAAAGCGGGTGCGCTTGGCCAGCTCGATCGCAAGGCTTTCTGCTGTAAACAGCCGGGGTAGAGAAAAAGAATAAAAACGGCTAAGCATGGCAGCGAGCTGTTCGGGTTCTTCAAGCGGCGCGCTGGTATGGAGTTGTGTTTGTACAAAAGGCCGCGCTAACAGCACCTTGTCGATGCGTTCGCCATTACGGTAAAGCCGGAATTCGTAAAAGTTGGTCAGTATGAGATTGGGAAAAGTGGAGCGATAGCGATGCAAC
>JAAZIE010000027.1 GCA_012510305.1 Bacillota bacterium
CAAGGAAGATCATGGATCTGCCCGGGCTGCCGGTTACGGCAACCACCGTGCGCGCGCCCGTGGTCAACGCACATTCCATCGCCCTGAACGTGGAGCTGCAGTCGCCGCTGCCGCCGGAGGAAGCCCGCGAACTGCTGGCGCAGGCGCCGGGCCTGGCGGTGATGGATGATCCCGCAGAAAAGCTCTATCCCATGCCCCTGCAGGTGAGCGGGCGCGACGAGGTTTATGTGGGGCGCATCCGGGCCGACCGCTCGGTGGATCACGGCTTGAATCTCTGGGTGGTTGCCGATAATATTCGCAAGGGCGCTGCGCTCAACTCTATCCAGATCGCCGAACTGCTCCTGTAAGACTTTAAAAACAGGAGTTGGCGTGGTGAAAATTGTCGTGCAAAAATTTGGCGGTACCTCCACGGCTTCGCCGCAGATGAGGGAGGCTGCCGTGGAGCGTGTTCGCCAGGCCATCGCCGCCGGCTGCAAGCCGGTGGCGGTGGTGTCGGCGATGGGGCGTGCCGGGGAGCCCTATGCCACCGATACCCTGAAAGGGCTGGCGGAAAGCGTTAATTTGCAGGCGCCCCTGAGGGAGCTTGACCTGATCATGCACTGCGGCGAGATCATCGCTGCGGCGGTGATGGCGGCTACTTTACATAAAGCCGGGATCAGGGCCCGCGCCTTCACCGGCTTTCAGGCGGGGCTGCAGACCGACGGCAGCTACGGCGAGGCCCGGGTGGTTGCCTGCGAGCCCGGGCGGGTCAGGCGAGCCCTGCAGGAAGGCGAGGTTCCCGTTGTCGCCGGCTTCCAGGGGGTCGATCCCGATGGCGAGATCACCACCCTGGGGCGCGGGGGCAGCGATACCACGGCGGTGATACTGGGCTCGGCGCTCCCGGCGGTGCAGGTGGAGATCTACACCGACGTCCGCGGCATCGCCACCGCCGATCCGCATATCCTGCAAGAGGCGCGGATCATCCCCCGGCTCACCCACAGCGAGGTTTGCCAGCTCGTATACGAAGGGGCCAGGGTGATCCACCCGCCGGCCGTAGAGGTGGCGATGAAGCACAACCTCGACCTGGTTATCCGCAGCCTCACCGAAAAAGATCCGGGCACCCGCATTCATACCGGAGCCGAAGTAGCCGCCGCCGGTTTTTCCCCTTCACCGCGGCGGGTGGTGACGGGGATCGCTTCTGCCGGCGATATCGTGCAGCTAACCGTGGAGTTTGCCCTGCCCGACCCGGAGCTGGAGATGAAGCTTTTTGAACGGCTGGCCGGGGCGGGGATCAGCATCGATCTGATCAGCGTCTTTCCGCAATTCAAGATATTTACGATCAAGGAGGAATCCCTGGGGCGGGCCTCGCAGGTGTTGGGCGAGCTGGAGCTCAGCTTTCGGGTGGAAAAGAACTGTGCCAAGGTGGCGGTGATCGGTTTTGGGATGCGCGGCATTCCCGGGGTGATGGCCCGGGTGGTTCGCGCGCTGAACGAGAAGGGCATTGATATCTTGCAGACCGCCGATTCTCATATCTCCATCGGGCTGCTGATCCGCCGGCCCGACCTGCCCGCCGCCGTGGAGACGCTGCACAGCCATTTTTCCCTCGGCGAGCCCGAAGAAGTGCCGGCGGAAACGTAAACAGAAGGGGGCTGCCCTTTGGGGACAGCCCCCTGATCATTCTCCGGGGCTATTTTTCGGGGGTGCTGTTCAGGTGAACTTCCTTTTTGCGCAAGCGCCTGCTCCAGATAAACCAGGCCAAAAAGAGCAGAAGGCCGTAGCCGGCAAAAAGGGCCAGCGTGACCAAAAGGTAGTGCAGGGGCATCCCCGTGGCCGGCCCGTACAGCGGATAGTAGATGAAAATAAATAGCGGAAAACCGATCAAGAGCGAAAGACCGCCGGCCCAGGCCAGGTCTTCGACCGCGGGAGAGTCGAACTCGGGGTCGGCCATGCGCAGCAGGGCTACGCCTGAAGCGATCGTCCCGGTAAGGTAGCCGAATACGGCCGCCATTCTGGCCAACCGGTGATGGGTGTACATCTTGTGAGCGGCAAAGTAAACAAAAAAGGCCATCGCCAGGCCGCAGATCAGCGAGAGGATGACCACTTCGAGCCAGTAATTGGCATAGATGAGGAGAGGCACCGCCGCCAGGGAGGCGACAATCATGTAATCGGTCATGGTGACGGTGATCGTGCGCATCATTCTCCGGTCAAAAATAACGCCCAGGTTCAACCAGTCGATGATCACGCGCGCCAGGTAACCGAGCAGCAGTCCGGCCAAGAAATTGTAGTTCCAGAGCATACCCCCCAAAAATTCCCCGATGCCGCCGTACCGGCCCAGCCAGGCGGCAAACTGGTTCATGGAGGAGAAAGTGAGCAGGTAGAGGGTTCCGATTAAAGCCAGGTTCAGGGCCAGTGAACTGAGCCCCAGGGGGGCTGTGGTCAGGTGCCCGCCTGCCGGTTTCTCACTTTCCAGGGTTGCGTTTTCGCCGGCGTCTTCACTGTTCAGCACAGGCACGGGGCGGCTGCCTTTGCCCCGCCTCTTGCGGGCCCAGAGGATCAGGATCGTTCCCCCCAGGTAGGCCCAGAAAAGGCCCATCACCCCAAAAGAGAAGCCGGCGTACCCCCCGCCGCCAAAACCGACCTGCTCCCATTGCAGGCCCATGCCCTGGGCGGTGAGGTGATCGAAGCCAAAGCCGAGCAGCGGCAGCATGGAAAAGGAGGGAAAGAAGTTCGGCAGAAGCCACTTTATCCAGACCAGGGTGAAAAGGCAGCCGAGTACTGCCAGCAGGGCGTAACCCTTGCCCACCATCAGCGTGGTTGTAAAAACAGCCCGCTTTTGTTTCCGGCGGGCTCCGCTCAGCCCGATTAAAATAAATATTCCTGTGAGCAGGTGGTAGGCGATTGTGCTGAGATGCTCCAGGGAGATCTGTATAAACCCCAGCAGCTGTTGGCTGCATAACAGAACGGCCAAGCCGGCGATGAAAGCGTTGGGGATCGCCAGTTGCTGGAGAAAGGGCAGCTGTCTCCTTAAAAACGCCGCAAACAACAAAGCCACACTGATGTAAGCAAAAAGAAGGACAAAGCTCCATCCGTCGACTGCTGACGCCACCTTACAACATCCCTTCCCTATTGAATTGCAAGCCTGTTCTTACATGCTACAATTTTCTGCCATCGCTGTCAACCGTAGGTGACATGGGGACGTACCTACTGTCACCTTTTTGCCTGCCCTCGCATATTGGAGG
>JAAZIE010000224.1 GCA_012510305.1 Bacillota bacterium
CCCGCGTTACCGCCAGATCGCCGGGTACAAAATAAAAAGCCCGGCACTGCGCCGCCACCGCCTGCAGCAGGCTGCAGAGATCGCGGCGTTCAACCTTCAGCCCTTCTGCCTCCATGGGGACCAGGTAGTAGCGCCCTTCCACATGAAGGGGGATGAAAAGAGGCGTTTCCCAGCGGCGCGGTTTAAGCGGTTGTTTCAGTTCCCGCCCCCGGTCAAACAGCGCCACCGGATTTTGATCCGCGGTCAGATATATTTTACGCACCTCGGAAAAGCAGCCCAGGGTGTAGCGCAGCGAATCCAGTGCACAGGAGGTCTGGATAAGATCATCAGGATCCACCGCTTCCGGCGAAAAATCCAGGTCAAGCACTCCGCTGCTGCTGTCGAAATGAACCTCGATATCGGTTTCCTTGGGGATAACCCGGCTGAGCGAACTCTCACGCGATGGGCCCCGGATGAGCTCTTCGACGGTGGCTTCAAGAGGTGATTTTGTCCGGCTGATCAGCCTGGTGAGGGGGATAAATTTGGATTGATTGCAAAAGAAAAGAGTGATCGCCGCCTGGTCCGCCTTCAGCCCCATGGTTACGGGACTGTAGAAAGGCGCCGCCGTTGCGCTCGTTTCGTTTTCGTGGGCCGGGGTTTCTTCCAGGTCGACCACATCGATATAGCTGTCCTCTCCGGCGAGGATAATATAGCGGCGGTTGCCGGTGACCAGCATCTTTTCCACCCGCATCCCCACTTCCCAGTGAGAAAGCTCGGCCCCGCTTCCATCGTAAACCACGATCTGGCTAAAGTCTTCTTTGAATTCGCGCCATGAACAGGTCATAATACGGGCGCCGTCAGCGGAAAAAGAAGCCAGCGCTCCATCGGCAATTTTCTTTTTCCAGATCAGTTTGCCCTCAATATTATAATAGTGCAGGTTCTGACCTGTTTTACTGTCGCTGCCATAAACAAGCAGGTTGTTGCTCTGGGGGTTAAAGATAGCTGAAGAAACTTTAAATTCAGAAGAGAGCGCTTTGTCCCAAAGCAGCTCCCCCTGGTCATTGTAGGCGGTCAGAAGTCCCGAGTCCCCAATCAGGGCCAGACTGTCACCAGTCCGGGAGACCGCGATCAGCGAGGCCTCTTCAATTTTCCAGAGCTCCTGCCCCTCCAGATTGAGCGCCACAGTGATCGCCCTGTCTCCCTGGAGGTGGGTATAATAAATTTCCCCCTGGTCCGGCTGCTCCCCCACCAGCCATATGTTTTGCAGCGGACCGGTGGCCACGCTCCACTGTTTTTCTCCTTTGCGGTTGAACAGCTCCACGCAATGTTTTTCTTTTTCCGGATCACCCCTGCCGGCAAGAACCCACAGGCCATTGGCGGAAAGCTCCAGCAGGTTAATCGGGGTGCCCAGCTCTTCCTGCCACGAGGACTGCGAATCCAGGGATGTAAACAACAGTTCTCCACCCTCGGTCCCTACGGCCAGGTAGCCGCCACAGGCTGAAATGGAGGTTTGCAGGGGATTGGTCGGGAATTCTCTTTCCCAGAGCAGGTGCCGCTCGCGGTTTAGCAGGCTTGCCTTTTTGGTGTCGCTGCCAAAGATGATTTTGGTGGCATTGCGATCCACGTTTACATCAAAAAGCTCACCCTCGGTAAACCAAAGTTCAAACAGATCATCTTCTTCGGTATCGGGAGGAGGCTCGATGGGGTCGCCCCCTTTGAGCATGGAGGCGCTGCGTATGCCGTAGTTCACAACCCCGGCTACCAGAAGTAAAGCGGCGAATATAATTAATAATTGGTACGGTTGTAGTTTTTTCATAATGTGCGCACTCCTGCAAACTTTGCCGGGCCGGGATACGCTACCCGGTATTGTATCACCAATCAAAAATAAAGAGGTTGTCTCAACTTTAATTTCGATTAAGTATTGTTAACACCCCTTTGATCCAGCGGCAGGGTAAAGTAAAAGGTGCTCCCGATGCCCTCCTCGCTTTCAGCCCCCACTTTTCCCCCGTGCGCCTCTACTGTCTCCTGGACAATAGCCAGGCCCAGCCCGGTCCCCCCGGACTCCCGGGAACGAGCCCGGTCAACCCGGTAAAAACGCTTAAAAATAAAGGGAAGATCCTCTTCGGGAATGCCGCTACCGGTATCCTCAACTTTTACTCCCACCGTCCCCTCTTCCACCCATAGCGATACTTTTACCCAGCCCCCCGGGGGGGTAAAATCCAGGGCATTGTCCAGAAGGTTGTGCAGCGCCTGCCGCAATTGGAGCCAGGAACCGGAAACCATGATCTCCCCGGCGGGCAGCTCGCTCAGCAACTTGATCCCCTGCCGGTCAAAATTGGAAGCTGCCTGTTGGTACAAATCCCGGACCATTTCACCCAGGTCAAAGCGTTCAAGCCTGGCCGCCCCGCCTTCCAGGGCGCTCAGTTCCAACAGATCTTTAACCAGGGCGATGAGGCGATCCATCTCGTGATCGAGGTCCTCCAGAAATTCCTGCCGCTGTTCGGGTTCCATCTGGTAGTCTTTTAACGATTTTATAATCAGGCTTAGCGAAGCCAGGGGGGTGCGCAGTTCATGGGCCACATTGGCCACAAACTTGTGCAAATTTTTTGTATGGTAATTGAGCTGTTCCGCCATATGGTTGAAACGCCGGGCCAGCCGGCCGATTTCATCTGAAGAGCTCACTTCGATCTGCTGGTCCAGTTTCCCCTCGGCCATGCTTCCCGCCGCCTCCGCCAGCAGCTCCAGAGGCCCGGTGAAGCGGCGCGCCAGAAAAATCGAGCCCACGCCGGCTACCGCCGCCGCAAACAACGTGGTCAAAAAAAGAAAACGCCGGGTGTCGGTCATGATTTTGTCTATTTCCTGCAAGGAAGCCGAGAGAAAAACCACCCCGATGATCTCTTCTTCATGAATAATCGGTACAGCGGTTTGCATTACCTTTTGTCCCGAACGTTCGCTTAATTGAAGGCTGATCCCTGTTTCTCCCGCCAGGGCCTCGTCCACCTCATCCCGCTCCAGGCGCTGCCCCAGGTATCCCCCTACCCGCACCGAATCGCCCAGGACCACTCCTTTTTTATCCACAAAGATAACCCGGGCCGCGTTGGACTGGCGCTTGAAATTTTGGGCCAGCGAGCTTAACCAGACCGGGTCTGCATCCTCCTGCAGGTGAGCGGAGACAAACTGGCCGGCCAGTTCTCCGGAACGGACCAGGTTTTCCTGCAAGGTCTTAATATAATAGTGCCCCAGCAATTGATCCAGGAAAAAACCAACGATGAGCATCACCGCTACTACGGCCAGCAAAAAAGTAACCGTGAGGCGGGAACGGATACTCCTGAACCGGAACATCAGGGCTCCCCCCTGAATTTATAGCCCGTCCCCCACACCGTGAGGATCAACCTGGGGCTGCCGGGATCCTCTTCTATTTTTTCTCGCAGGTGGCGAATGTGCACATCCACGGTCCGGGCGTCTCCGAAATAATCGTAGCCCCAGATCTCTTCCAACAACTTATCGCGGGAGTAGACCCGCCCTGCATTGGAGGCGAGAAAGCTCAGCAGGGCAAATTCTTTTGCGGTGAGACCAACTTCCTGCCCCTTCAGACGAACCCGGTGCTGTAAAAGATCGATCCACAGGGGACCGATCCGGATCTGCTTGCGCACCCCGGCCTCCCTTGCGCTGCTGCGCCTTAAAATTGCCTTGATGCGCGCCAGCAGCTCCCGGGGGTTAAAGGGCTTGGTCATATAGTCGTCGGCTCCCAGTTCCAGGCCGAGAACCTTGTCAATATCTTCGCCCTTTGCCGTGAGCATGATAATGGGGATCTCTTCTTTTTTGCGAATCTCCCGGCAGACTTCAAAACCGTCCAGGCCCGGCAGCATCAGGTCAAGGATAATAATGTCCGGGTTTATCTCAAAGGCTTTTTTAAGCGCTTCTTCCCCGTCGAAGGCCTCCACAACCTCGAATCCCTCTTTTTCAAGGTTGAATTTTAATGCCTTGACCAAAGTTTTTTCATCATCGACCAGAAGAACCTTTGTTTTATCGGACATGACGCCTCTAACCTCCGCCTGCAAGCTGCTGATAAGTAAGCGCTATCTGTTTAAAGTCTTCCCAAACCGGGCGTTTTTTGCTACCATCGCGCAGCAGCGCAGCGGGATGAAACGTGGGCATGAAGCGGCGCCCCTCAATTTCGTACCACTGCCCCCGCAGCCGGGTCAGCGTATTTTTACTGTCAATCAGGGTTCGCGTGGCCAGGGCACCCAGGCAGACCACCAGGGACGGGTTGATCAGGCGGATCTGCTCTTTTAAATGGGGCAGGCACGCTGATACCTCTTCCGAATCCGGCAGACGGTTTCGCGGAGGACGGCATTTGACCACATTGGTGATATAAAGCTTCTCCCTGTCCAAGCCCGCCGCTTCCAGAATACGGCCCAAAAGCTTGCCTGCAGCTCCAACAAATGGTACCCCCAACCGGTCTTCATCGGCGCCCGGCGCTTCGCCTACGAGGATCAACCCTGCCCCGGGGTGACCGCCCCCAAAAACGACCTGCCGGCAGCCGTTCCTCAAGGCACAGCGATCACAGTCCCGGCAGGATTCTTCCAGGGCTGCCAGCTGCTCTTCCGCCGCCCGGCCTTGATCCTCATCTCCTTTTTGGTTCAGATAATCAAAAAGTGAACGCTGGCGTTTTTGGTCCAACACCTTTCACCCCGTTTATGTAATTCCACACCGCGGCCCCGGCTTCCTGCCCATCAGCCGGCCTTGAGAACCTCTTCGGCCGCCTTGACCGCGCAGCCCGGCTCCACCGGGTAACCCAGGGCCTGCAGGGCAAGCTCCAGGGAGGTGATGCCCACCACGAGGTCGGCACCGGTCACGGCACCAAGATGGCCAAAACGAAATATCCGCCCCTCCAGCTGCCCCTGCCCCCCGGCAATCTCCACCCCGAAACGGGTGAACATCTCCCGGCGAAGCTGATCCACGCTCACAGGTTCCGGTTTTTTGATTGCGGTCACCGTGGGAGATGCATAGCGGGGATCTTTGACCAGGGGCTGCAGCCCCAGCGCCTGCACCGCCTCCCGTACCGCCCGGGCCATGCTCCGGTGCCGGGCATAGCAGTTTTCCCTGCCCTCGGCAAAGTAGATGCGCAGCCCCTCGCGCAAAGCGACGCACTGCGACAGGGCCGGGGTAAAAGGGGTTTGCCCCTTCTCCAGGTATTCCTGCGCTTTCAGGAGATCAAAGTAATATTTGGGCATTTTTGAGCGGGCCGCTCTTTCCCAGGCTCTTTCGCTAACGCTGATAAAAGCCAGCCCCGGGGGAAGAAGCAGCGCTTTCTGCGATCCGGTAACACAAACATCGATGCCCCAGGAATCCACCGGCAGGTCGATCGCTCCCATGGAGCTGACCGTATCCACAATCAGCAGCGCAGGGTGTTCACCGCGAAGCCGGCTGATCCTTTTCAGATCGTTAAGCATTCCGGTGGAGGATTCATTGTGCACTACCGTAATGGCGCGGTAGGCGCGACCGTTATCCGCCCGCAGCCTTGCTTCAAGGCCCTCATAATCAAGGGGTTGCCCCCAGGGTGTTTCCACGCGCTCCACTTCTGCACCGTAGGTGGAAGCGATATCGGCAAAGCGCCCCCCGAAAGAGCCGTTCACCAGGGAGATAACCTTTTCCCCCGGTGAGAGAAAGTTGACAATGGCCGCTTCCATCGCTCCGGTCCCGGAGGCGGTCAGGATAAAAAGGCGCTCTCCGGTTTGGAAGATTTTTTGCAATGAAAAGGTCAGCTCTTCGATCAGTTTTTTGAAGCGGGGCCCCCGGTGATTGAACATTTCTGTAGACATGGCCCGGGCCACCGCCTCCGGTATGGGAGCCGGGCCGGGTATTAGCAGATAATTTTTTTCCATAATTAAAGCACCTCTTTATTCTCAAGCAAGAATTATATTTACTCGGGCGGAGCAGTGAAAAGAGCCCGCCGGCGGAGGGCACGTGTTTCGGCCAGCTCCAACAGGCGGCCAACCAGTGCACGGTAGCCGATCCCGCTTACTTCCCACAGCTTGGGATACATGCTGATGCCGGTAAAACCGGGCAGGGTATTGATCTCGTTAACATAGACTTTATTGCTGCCGGTGTCAACAAAAAAATCGACCCGGGCCAGCCCGCTGGCCTCGACAGCAACAAAGGCTTTGCAGGCCAGCTCCTGCACCTTTTTCTCCAGCTCCGGGCCCAGCTCAACGGGGTAAACCAGCTCTGAGCGATCATCTATATACTTGGCCCTGTAATCATAAAATTCGTTGCAGGGGATAATCTCGCCGGGCCGGGAGGCCCGGGGCTTCAGATCTCCCAATACGCTGCACTCCACCTCCCTTCCCCGCAGCGCCGCCTCCACAACCACCTTATCATCGTAACGCAGGGCTTCATCCACGGCAGTCTCCAGTTCCCCGGGCCGGTCAACCCTGGAGATCCCGATACTGGAACCGAGGTTGGCCGGCTTTACAAAGGCGGGCAGCCCCAGTTCGCTGCAGATCCGCTCCTTCAGGCGGGTTGTCTCCCCCTGCCACTGCCGGCGGTCAAAATAGAGGTATGGACCGATGGGAAGGGCATGGTGCTGGAAAAGCACCTTCATGACCACCTTATCCATGGCTACCGCTGAAGAAAGCACTCCCGACCCCACATAGGGGATCCCGGTAAGTTCAAACAGCCCCTGGACGGTTCCATCCTCCCCGCAGGGGCCGTGTAAAACGGGAAAAATCAAATCGACCTTGACAAAGCGCCAGGATGAATCGCTCTGCGGCTCCTCAACAAGCAGGCCGGGCTGCCGCGGATCGGTAAGCAATAC
>JAAZIE010000225.1 GCA_012510305.1 Bacillota bacterium
ATGCTGCCCACTTCGGCAGCCCGGTCGATAGCGTGGGCTGCGTTGATCGTTACCGCTGAAACCGCCTCTGCCGGGGTCATCTTCAACTGGCGGCAGGCGATCCCCATCACCACCGGCAGCGAATTCACCGGGCTGCTCCCGGGGTTGAAGTCGCCGGCCAGGGCCACGGCTACGCCCGCTGCAATCATCTCCCGCGCCGGGGCGTATTTTTCACCCATCAGGCAGAAGGTGGTGGCCGGGAGAAGCACCGCCACCGTCGACGAGGCAGCCAATTTTTCTATGCCCTGCCGGGTAACCACCATCAGATGATCGGCCGAAAGTGCATCCAGTTCCGCCGCCAGCTCCGCCCCGCCCAGGGGCACAACCTCGTCGGCATGCAGCTTCAGCTTGAACCCGAGACGCCGCGCCTCCTGCAAAATGCGCCTGCTCTGCTCGATATTGAAGACACCTTCTTCACAGAAGATATCGCAGCACTCCGCCAGGCCCTCGCGCTTGACCGCAGGGAGCATCTCGTCGATGACCAGCTCAACAAAAGCCTCCGGATTATCCTTGTATTCTTCGGGAATGGCATGCGCCCCCAAAAATGTGGGCACAAGATCAACCGGCTGCACCCGCTGCAGAGTACGGATTGCGCGCAGCTGTTTCAGCTCATCGGCCGTGGTGAGCCCGTAACCGCTTTTTGTCTCGGCGGTGGTGGTCCCCTGGGCAAGCATCTCGGCAAGGTATTTCCTGCCGATCCCGGCCAGTTCGGCCTCACCGGCCGCCCTGGTAGCCCGGACCGTGCTGAGAATACCGCCGCCCCCGGCGAGGATATCGAGGTAAGCCGCTCCCTTGATCTTCATTTCAAATTCGCTCTCGCGCGATCCGGCAAAGACCACGTGCGTGTGCGGATCAACCAGGCCGGGCAGCACCACTTTGCCCCCGGCATCGATTATTTTGGCCTCACCGGCCGGCTCCACCTTCGCCAGCACTTCAGCAGTGGAACCCACAGCGATAATAACGCCGTCTCTTGCCGCTACCGCACCGTCCCCGATAATGTCCAGTTCACCCAGCGCCCGGCCACGCTTTGCTTTCTTGCTGTAGCCGGCGACAGTAACCAACTGCCCGGCGTTTTTTACCAACAAATCTGCTTTCATCATTTTCACTTCCCTTGTTTGACCGGTCAGCTGTTGGCAAGCTAGAGCAGCTTGCCGACAGTTTCTTCAACCTCACGGACAATCCGGCCGCTTTTCAAAAGGTCGTAGACGGCTTGAAGATCCCGGTACAGTATCCGATCGTCGTTGTTTCTGGGCAATACTTCGCAAAGCAGGCGGTAGGCGGCGGCCGTGCCCCTACCGGGCCTGTGGGCGGCAAAATGCATGCCCCGGGCAGCTGCGAGAAGCTCCGCGGCAATTACCCAGGTAATATTGTCAACCACCTGCCGCCCCTTGTAGGCGGAGATCGAGCCCATGCTCACATGATCCTCCTGGTTGCCCGAGGTGGGGATGGAATCAACACCGGCCGGGTGAGCCAGAACCTTGCCTTCGGAAACCAGCGCCGCGGCGGTATACTGCAGCAGCATCAGCCCGGAATTCAAACCCCCGTTTTCAGTAAGAAAAGCGGGCAGCCCGTTGTTCAGAGCCGGGTTGACCAACCGTTCAATGCGCCTCTCCGAAATATTGCCCAGCTCGTTCACAGCGATGGCCAGGTAATCGAGGGCCAGGGCCAGCGGTTGCCCGTGGAAATTGCCGCAGCTGATCACCTCTTCGCTTTCAGGAAATATCAGGGGATTGTCGGTGGCCGAATTTATCTCCACTTCAAGAACACCCCGGATATGGTTCAGCGCCTCCAGGGTGGCGCCGTGCACCTGGGGAATACAGCGCAGGGTGTACGCATCCTGAACCCGATCGTGTTTCCATCCGCCTGTTAAATCGCCTCCCTGAAGCAGCTTGAGCATGAGCCCGGCAGATGTTCTTTGCCCGCTGTGAGGCCGGACCGCACTGACTTTCGCATCAAAAGCAGAAGCAATTCCTGTAAGCGCTTCGAAAGTCATCGCTGCAGCAATGGTGGCACCCTTGAAAAGATCAAGCGCATCAACCAGGGCAAGGACCCCCAGCGCGCACATGTACTGGGTGCCGTTGATCAGGGCCAGCCCTTCTTTGGCCGTCAACCTGGCCGGGCTGAGCCCGGCTTCCTGAAGCGCTTCGGCAGAGTCGATTACCCGGCCCTTGTAGCTTACCTCGCCAAGCCCGATCATGGCCAGGGCAATATGGGACAAGGGGATCAGATCACCGCTGGCGCCGACCGAGCCCCGGGAGGGGACCAGGGGATGGAGCCCCCGATTCAACATTTCCAGAAGTAACTGAACAACTTCAGTCCGGACCCCCGAGTATCCCTTGGCCAGGGAGTTGGCCCGCAGAAGCATCATCGCCCTGACTACCTCTTGCGGCAAAGGCTCGCCCACACCGCAGGCATGGCTCATGATAATGTTTTTCTGTAAGGTATCGCTATCTTCCCGGGAAATAAAGATATCGCTAAAACTTCCAAAGCCGGTGGTAACACCGTAGACAACTTTCTCCTGCTCCAGAATTTGCTCGATGACCTTCCTTGACTGATGTAATTTCGCCAGGCCATCGGGATGCAACCTCACCGCGACTGCACATCTGGACACTGCACGAATATGATCCAGGGTCAACGTCTCACCGTTGATCAGCAGCTCTGATGGAATAATATCGGCTTTCATTTCATATCCCCCTGAACTTTAAAAAAAGAGGGTAGAAACGCTGATATTCCATGCGATTCTACCCTCTCATTTCTAATGGCTACGAGTAGATTGGGCGGCGAAACCCAAATATTATCTTGATTTGTACACTTATTATAACATCTGCTCACAGTTAAAGACAAGAGGTAAAGCGCCATTGATCCCTGTCTGTTGTTGTCCCGTAGACAACTGGTTTAACAGCGGTACCGGCATGCCCGCCGGCGTGAGCATGGGCCTTTCCACCTGCTTGCGAATACATCTGCACTGGCAAATACGCTGCCTGGCAACGATATATTCTTTGTACCAGGCAGCGCATTTTACCTGTTTCGTTCCTTTGTTGTGCGGCTTAGAAAAGAAACTCTACGCCCATACCGGCAAGCTCTTCCTTGATCCGTTTAAATTGATCCATGTACTCGGGAAGAGGTTCGGCACGGTTTATATCGTACATTTCCTGGTATGTTTTACCCAGGGGCGGATCCGCAACTTGATCTTCGTATTTCGACAGCAACCGGTTAACAATATCGTTTGCCTGCGCCCGTGTCATCCCCTGCTGCGCTACCGCGTGACCTATTTCGGCACAAAGCCTTGCTTCCAGGGGAGTGCCTCTGTTGTGATGCTTGTTCTGCGATGGAGCCATTTCCCAAAGGTTGGCTCCCGAAACGGTGCTGGCAATTGCATGGGCCGCGGATTCATAGTAAAGCATATCCGTGCCGGGACCGGCGTTGGCAAAACCATTTGAGTCCTGCACCAAATGCGTATTCCGGGCAATCGCCTGTGAATACATGCTAACAACCCACAATAGCTCCCTGGACGTATTGGAACCGTACTTCAGGTGGAATGGGAAATTCTGTTGGTACTGGCACTGGTGTACCATCAGCCCTTTCAAGTGGTACGCTGTTTCCAGAACCGCGGTGCCTTCCGCTCCCCCGGCATACCCCCCGTAGATAGCCCCGGTCAGACTGCCGGCGAAGGAACCGTACTGTTGATAATGCGTCGCCTTGTTCAACATGGAGTTGTTGGTCATAAATTCGGTAATTGAACCGACCAGCCGGCTGTCGCTGGGCCTGATTCCCCAGCTGGGGTCGCTCACATGTATCTGTGCAGTGTCTGACTCCGCAGTCCCCACGGCAACAAAAAACACCCCGGGCCTTCCCACAAGGCGGGCGGCCTCCCTAAGGCTCATGGCATGGTGCAGACATCCCCCCAGCTCAACCGGATGCCGGGAGGTTATCTTCATCCCCATGAATTGCTCCAGTACCGGAGCACAGAGACCGTCCAACAGGGGCTCCTTGAGGTAAGCCAGGCAAATGGATAGAAAGTCTTCCTCGTCGTAGGTTATATCCGGGCTGTAGATCACAAATGGAGGCCTCTTGTCTTCAATCTTCCGGTGGCCAAAAATACGGGAGTCTTTACCCTCGCCGACGATATGCTGCGAAGGAGCGCTGTAAAGCGCTTCATTGAGTTCTTCTTCCGTAAACTTGATCACTCGATGCGTATCCTGGTTGTAAACCCCCACATTGAGAAAAAATTCTCTGGCGGCCTGCCATACCTTATCGGCCAAATCATCATCAGTGGGAACCGGATTATCACGATCATACTTGATCCCATACTTTTTAACCACGTTGGCGATACCGGGGATTAACCGCTTATGCAGGTATTCCTTTTCTTCCACAAATTCCCCGGTTTTAGATCGTTCCATTACTTCCCATAGCCTGTAAGCCATCGTCGCACCATCCTTTACCTTGTTAAGTAAATTATGTTCTCTTTTTTATTGCAACAGCTTGTCAACCAGTTTGGTCGCAGAGAAAGCATCGGGAGCCCACCCGTCGGCACCGATCTCCTCCGCCCAGCTTTCTGAAGTGGGCGCCCCGCCAACGATTAC
>JAAZIE010000226.1 GCA_012510305.1 Bacillota bacterium
ACCTCATCCGCGAGGGCAAGATCCACCAGATCTACTCCGTCATCCAGACCGGCGGGCGCCAGGGGATGCAGCTCATGGACAGCTACCTGGAAGAGCTCTACCGGCGGGGTGAGATCGACCGGCAGAGCGCGCTCGACAATGCCACCGACTCCGAGGAAATGGCCAAAACTATTGACCGGGTCCGGGAGCGTCATGGTGAAACCGCGACCGGTCCTGCGGATATGACCGATATTTATCGTTAAACAATGAAGTAAAGGAGCCGCCACCTTGCCAACTTTTCGTTACACCGCCAAAAGCCTGGCGGGAAAGAGCAGCACGGGCACGCTCAGCGCTGCGGATATGCGCGAAGCGGTGGCGCAGCTGCGCGAGCAGGATCTTTATGTCATCCACATCAGGGAGCAGCAGGCCGCGCTGGTCTTGCAGCAGCAGGAGGCCCCCTTCGCCTCTTTGCGCAGCCGCCTGCAGGAGAAGAAGCCCAAAAGCCGCGATTTCATGGCTTTTTGCCGCCAGTTTGCCACCATGATGCAGGCCGGGATTACGGTGCTGCAAATCCTGAAAATACAGGCGCAGCAATCCGAAAATGAGCTCTTGAAGAAACGGTTGGGCGAGATCGCGCTGGAGGTGGAGCGCGGCGGCGATCTTGCCGGCGCTTTGGAAGAAAACAGCGATCTCTTTCCCCAGATCATCATCAGCATGGTCGAAGCGGGCGAGGCCGGCGGTATCCTCGACGAGGTCATGGAAAGGCTGGCCGATCACTTTGAAAACCAGCATGACCTGGAAGAGAAGATCCGCTCGGCGACGATGTACCCCATTATCGTCTCCGCACTGGCGGTGGTGGTGATGGCGATCATGGTCTTTTTTGTGCTGCCGCGCTTTGCCGGCATCTTCGACGAGATGGGCTTCGAGATGCCGATGCTCACGCGGGCGCTGCTTGCTTTCAGCGATCTGGTTATCGGCTACTGGTATTTCTTTATCGCCGCGCTCCTTTTGGCGGCGCTGGGACTGCGCCGCTACCTGGGCACGCCGCAGGGCCGCGAGCGGCTCGACCGGCTGCAGATGCGCCTGCCTATCTACGGCAAGATCTACAGCACCATGATCGTGGCCCGTTTCGCGCGCACGCTCTCCACGCTGATGGCCAGCGGGGTGGACCTGGTGCAGTCGCTGGAGTTGGTGGAGAGAGTGATCAACAATGTCGCCCTGGCCGGGGCGCTGGTGGAGGCGAGGCGGGTGATCCGCCAGGGGGAGACCCTGGCGCTGCCGCTGGCCGCAAGCGGCCTTTTCCCGCCCATGCTCGTGGAGATGGTCCATATCGGCGAGGAGAGCGGCGCCCTGGACAGGATGCTCGCGCGCACGGCCGACTTCTACGAGGGCGAGCTCACCTTTATCCTGGACCGCCTGAGCTCGATCATCGAGCCGGTCATGCTTATCGCCGTGGGGATCTTTGTGGGGATTTTGCTCATCTCCATCATCCAGCCCATGTTCGGGATCTACGAGCTGATCTAGCTTTCAGGGCTGAGCCCTTTACAAGGGAAGCCTTTTTAAATAGATAAAAAATACGCTTGAGAGGAGGTGAAATGGATGATTCTGAAAATAGCAGATTACCTGCGGAACCTGCACCGGGAGGAAGAAGGTTTTACCCTCATCGAGCTGCTCATCGTCATCGCCATCATCGCGGTGATCGCCGCCATCGCCATCCCCATGGTGGCTAGCCGGATCGATGATGCCCGCGAATCGGCCGACCGGGCCAACGTGCGCACCCTGCAGGGGCTGGTGGACCAGTATTATATCGATAAGGACGTGTATCCAACCCAAGGCACGGCCAATGGACCCGACGAAGGGTGGATCAAAGAACTGATTGAAGCAGATGAAAAATACCTTCACGCAGAGGGTGTATCGAGCCCCTATCCCGACGGCGAAGGCTACAAGCTGGATGTTGTGCCGGGCGTAAAAGAAGGTTCGGAGGTCGGCACGGTGACCTCTACCGAGGCCGACAGGTGGAAAGAAGCGGAAACAGGCGGCTGATCGCTAATGCTGGCTGAGGAAAGGTGGCGGCCCCGCGCCGCCACCTTTTTCCTATATTGAAGCCGACGGCCGCTTTGGTTATCTTCAGTGAAACCGGGGCAAGCGCACCATGATCAGTCTCAAAAAGTTTTCCCGCAGCGAGCGCGGCTATACCTTTATCGAGCTTCTGCTGGCGATGACCGTGCTGGCGCTCATGCTCCTGCCGCTCACCGCGCTTTTCCACAGCGGCTACCGGGGGGCGGCCAAAGCGGGGAGCCGCACTGCCGCAGCAAACCTCTGCCGCGAGCAGCTCGAATCGCTCAAAGCGGCGGGCTACGCCCGCTGCCTGAAGCAGATCGAAGAAAGCGCCGCCGGTCGTTTCACCGAAACTGAAGAGCTGCCGCTCAACCGCACCCTTTACCGCCGCTTGACCGAGCTGCAGCTCACCGAAATAACCACCGGAGACGAAGCGGCAGAAATCC
>JAAZIE010000227.1 GCA_012510305.1 Bacillota bacterium
ATTCTAACCGAACAAGATGCGGTTAAGATAAAGGAAGGGGTCTGGTTATGGCTTCACTGTTCAGGGTGTTTTCGAAGGAAATCGGGATCGATTTGGGTACTGCCAACACGATGGTCTATATTAAAGGAAATGGCGTTGTTCTAAGAGAACCCTCTGTTGTGGCTATCCGCCGGGACACAGGAGCGATTCTGGCTGTGGGTGAAGAGGCGAAGCATATGATCGGCCGCACTCCCGGCAATATCGTTGCCATCCGTCCCTTAAAAGACGGTGTCATCGCTGATTTTGACTACACTCAAACGATGATCAATCATTTTATCAGCATAGCCAGTCCCCGGCGCCCGATGTTTCGCCCTGTGGTGATCATCTGTATCCCTTCCGGGGTTACCGAGGTGGAAAAAAGGGCGGTGCTCGATGCTACCGGCCAGGCTGCCCGGGAGGCCTACCTGGTGGAGGAGCCGATGGCTGCGGCTATCGGGGCCGGCCTTCCCGTAGAAGAGCCCACCGGCAGCATGATCGTCGATATCGGCGGCGGCACCTCCGAGGTGGCGATCATCTCGCTGGGGGGGATCGTCACCAGCAAGTCCATCCGCGTGGGCGGAGACGACTTCGATGACGCGATTATCCAGTACGCCAAAAAAGAGTACAATCTCATGATCGGTGAACGCACTGCCGAAGAAGCCAAAATAAAAGTGGGGACCGCTTTTCATAAGGAGAACGACTCGGAGATGGAGGTCCGGGGGCGGGACCTGGTTACCGGGCTGCCGAGGACTCTGCAGGTAACCTCTGAAGAGATCAAAAAGGCTTTTGAAGACAGCTTGCATACCATCATTGAAGCAATCAGGGTAACCCTGGAGAGCACGCCGCCGGAGCTGGCGGCCGATGTCATGGACAAGGGAATTATTCTCACCGGGGGCGGGGCGCTTCTGCATGGTTTTGATCGCCGGATCTCTGAAGAGACCGGAATGCCTGTTTTCCTGGCGGAGAATCCGATGGATTGCGTCGTTGTCGGTGCGGGTAAGGTTTTGGCTGAGATCGATCTGCTGCGCCGGGTTGCGCTGGCCAATCGCAAGGGCGTTTAGAGCGGGGCGGTGCTGCAGGGGAGCAGGGCTGTGCGAGGGCCCTCCCGGCCGCCCGCGGGATAAATGGATAATAATTTTGTAGGATGTGTTTAATTGGCGAATCAAAACCGGGCTCGCAGAAGCTTGATTGTGCTGATCATCGCTGCCGCCGGCCTGCTGCTTCTCATTATCCTTACCGGTGAAAACAAGGTGCAGCTGTCCCCGGTGGAGGATGTTTTGCGAACGGTCCTTGCCCCGGCCCAAACCGCTTTTTCATCTGCCGGCCGCAAGGTGCAGTCGCTTGTCGATGCCGTTGCCTCTTTTTATGAGCTCAAGGCGGAAAACGATTATCTTCGCAAGGAGATCTCTTTTATGGAGCAGCAGCTGGTTCAGTACCAGGAGCTGCAGAAAGAGAACCACCGCTACCGTAAACTGCTCCAGTTTACCGAGGAAAGCGATCACCGGCTGCTTGCTGCAGAGATCATCGCCCGCGATCCCAGCCAGTGGTTCGGCACGATTACGCTCAACCGCGGTTATCTTGACGGGGTTGAGCAGGAGATGGCCGTGATTACAGACCGGGGGTTGGTGGGAATGATCTCCGCGGTGTCACCGCACTCGAGCCAGGTGCTTCTGGTGACCGACCCCCGCCTGCAGGTGAGCGCGATGATCCAGCGAACCCGCGATCCCGTCGCTGTCGGCATCGTGGAAAGTTATACTAAAGATTCTGCTAATTTAAAAATAACCTACCTGTCACCCGAGGCCAGGAGCCAGCCGGGCGACATGATCGTTACCTCCGGTCTCGGCGGTGTTTTCCCCAAGGGAATTCTGATCGGTATCGTCCGCGAGGTGGACAAGGAGCAGCCGGGGATGACTTTATCGGCGCTGATCGAACCCCGGGTGAATTTCAACCGCCTGGAAGAAGTCCTGATCATTCTCAATCCGGGAAAGAACAAGGTTTCGCTACCGGAGCCCCGCGAGTCCGGAAAAGTAGGTGAACCGTTATCATAGCCTTCTATATGCTGGTGGGAGCGAGTTTTATCCTGGCTTTGCTGATCGAGGGATCTGTGTTCTCTTTCTTTATTCTTGAAAAGGCCCTTCCCGATATTTTTCTGGTGCTGGTGGTATCGCTGGGATTTATTCTTGATGAGCGCCGCGGAGCGGTGATCGGGTTATGCGCCGGTCTGCTGCAGGATGTCATCTTCAGCTCGGCGCTGGGGTATTTTGCCCTGGCCAAGATGGTTCTCGGTTACGGGGCCGGCTTGATGGGCCGGGAACTGTACCGGGAGCAGCTGATGGCCCCGGCGGTGTTGGTATTTGCAGCCACTCTCGCTCACGAGTTCATTCTTTATCTTCTGGTGAACTGGCTGATGAGCTCCGGCCTGCCTGCTGAATGGAGCCTGAGC
Source organism: Bacillota bacterium (assembly GCA_012510305.1). GTDB lineage: Bacteria > Bacillota > Dethiobacteria > DTU022 > DTU022 > JAAZPQ01. The sequence goes on from JAAZIE010000227.1 coordinate 2,462, forward strand.
CGGCTGTTCATCCCGAAGGCCTTTTACAATACCGCTTTTACCTTGCTGATCTACCCGCTCTTTTATCGTTTTTATTACCGGGGGCGGCAGCTTAAAAGCGGCTTACAGCGGCGTCGGAGGGTGCTTCAATGAATAAAAATATAATGCGCCGCGTGCGCCTGATTTTCGTTCTCGTGATCATGATTTTTATCCTGCTTGCCGGAAGGCTGGCCCACCTGCAGGTGGTGAAACATGATTACTATTGGTACCGGGCTGAACAAAACCGCTTTACCAAGATTACCCTTCCGGCGACCCGCGGGGAAGTTTACGATGCCCGGGGCAAACTGCTGGTTTCCAACCGGCCCGGCTTTGTGGTCTCGCTGATGGATATGGGTGAAGGCTATGATGATGAAACAATCAGCTATTTAAGCGATATTTTAAAGATAGACAAAGAGGAGATCTACGAGGCGATCGAGGGCCGCCGCTATATGCGTTACCTGCCGCTGCCGCTCAAAAGCGATATTACCATGGAAACGATCTCTCAGATCTCGGAACACCTCTGGAAGCTGAAAGGGGTTAATATCGAGATCCGGCCTATTCGCGAATATAAGCGGAACAAAACGGCTGCCCATATCCTCGGCTTTTTGGGTCAGGCCCCCGTGGATGAGTCCACCCGGGAACTTTGGGCTGCCGAAGACTACCATTATGAAGAGGGCGAACTGGTGGGCCAGGAAGGAATTGAACGTTCCTGGGAACCGGCCCTGCGGGGTGTGGACGGAGAGCAGCGCATCGAGATCAACAGCATGGGGCAGCCGATCAACTTCTTTGAGCGCAAAGAGCCGGTGCCGGGCCATAACCTCCATCTCACCCTGGACCTGGATTTACAGAAAGCGGCTGAAAAAGCCCTGGCCGCGCAGGTTAAAAACATCGTCAAGAAAGAGGGGAGCAAATATGCCGGCCGCGCTTCGGCGGTGGTCCTCGACCCCGGTAGCGGGGCGATCCTGGCCCTGGCCAATTACCCCTCGTACAACCCCAACCGCATCGGCAAGGAGTACGAAAAGCTGACTCTGGATCCCAAGCGCCCGCTGACCAACAGCGCCATACAGGGCACTTATCCCATCGGTTCAACTTTCAAGATGGTCACGGGAACGGCTGCGCTGGAGACAGGAGCGATCAGCGATCGCGATATTTTTAGCTGCCGCGGGGTGCTCACCACGCACGGCGATACGAAGGCCTGTTACCGCCGGGCGGCGCACGGGGGAGTGAACCTGTACCGGGGGATCGCCGTCTCCTGCAACATCTATTTTTACCAGGTGGGGCTGCGCGCCGGGATCGACGCCATTGCCAAGTATGCCCGCGAGTACGGTTTTGGCAGTCCCACCGGCCTGGAGGACCTCAGGGGCGAGGCCGCCGGGGTGGTGGCCAGCCGGGAGTACAAGTCATCGGTAACCGACGGCGAGCCCTGGTATCCCGCCGAGACCATGAGCGCGGCTATCGGCCAATCCTACAACAGCCAGACCCCGCTGCAGGTGGCCCACTATGTGGCGATGATCGCCAACGGGGGGATCCATTACCGGCCCTACCTGGTCCAGAAAGTTGTGGACAACAAGGGCGAGGTGGTTCAAGAAACAAAGCCCGAGGTGCTGCGGCGGGCCAAGATATCGGCAAAGACCCTGGGGACCATGCGCGAAGCGATGCGCGGCGTCACCAGGCCCGGCGGCACCGGTTACAGTGTTTTTCACAATTTTCCGGTTACTACGGCGGGGAAGACAGGCTCGGCAGAGGTGGCCGCGATGGGACGGGGGCTCCCCTCGCACAGCCTCTACGTGGGCTATGCACCCTATGAAAAACCGCAGATCGTTGTCGCCGTGATCATCGAGTACGGCGGCAGCGGGTATGCCGCCGCCGCCCCGGTGGTGGCTGAAATCATGAAATACTATTTTACCGGGCAGCGCAAAGGAGTCAGTGACAGTGAAGGCGAAACTGGATCGCAGGCTGGTTAGAAATTTTGATTTTGTTCTTTTGCTCACAGTGATAGCGCTGCAGGCTGTGGGTTCGCTCACCCTTTACAGCGCCACGCACAGCCTGGAGGGCTTCTCCGATCCCTTTCATTTTGTCAGGCGCCAGTTGTTTTTTGCCGCTGTGGGGTTTGTCCTCATGATGGTGATCGCCTTGATCGACTATATCAATTTCAAGAACTGGGCGATCTATCTCTATATTTTCAACCTTTTACTGCTGGGCCTGATCCTGGTGGTGGGCGAAGCGGAAAAAGGAGCGATGCGCCGTATCCAGCTGGGGATCTTTGAGCTGCAGCCCTCCGAGATCGCCAAGCTGATCATGATTGTTGTTTTGGCCAGGATGCTGTCGGAAAAAGAAGGAAAGCTGCCCTATTTTCAGGATCTGCTTCCGGTGCTGGCGGCAACCGCCTTGCCCATGGGGCTGATCTTTTTGCAGCCCGACCTGGGCACCTCCCTGGTTTTCCTGGCGGTGCTGCTGGGGATGCTGTACGTGGCCGGGGCACGCGGGCGCCACCTGGCCGCTCTTGTGGGGGGCGGTCTGGCGACGGCACCCCTGTTCTGGTTTTTTCTGCTCAAGCCCTATCAGAAAAATCGTCTCCTTGTTTTTATCAACCCGGAGATGGATCCGATTAACGAAGGGTTTCAACTGCTGCAGTCGATGATCGGGATCGGTTCAGGGGGGCTTTTGGGCAAGGGTCTTTTGAACAGCACCCAGGTCCGGTTGGGCTATTTGCCGGAGCATTACACCGATATGATCTTCTCCGTTTTCGGCGAGGAGATGGGCTACGTGGGGGCGGTGGCCCTGCTTTTGCTTTACTTCCTTTTGATTTACCGCATTCTCCGGATCAGCACCCGGGCCAAGGATCAGTTCGGCGTCCTGCTCTGCTGCGGGGTGGCGGTTATGTTTACCTTTCAGGTGCTGGTGAACATCGGGATGACCATCAGCATCATGCCGGTAACGGGGATCCCCCTGCCCTTCATGAGCTACGGCAACAACGCTCTTCTGGTCAATTTGGCCGCCATCGGCCTGGTCCTCAATGTAGCCATGCGCCGCCACAAGATTCAGTTTTAAGCCTGCCGCAAATTCATAAATTTAGCCCAGCCTTAATATAGAATAGGTGAACGCCCGGCCCGGCGAGGGGGTCAGCGCTGTGCAGCCGGCGGCGAGCCGGGCTTTCCAGGAATCACCGGCCGTTCCTTTTTTCGCGGGGGAGCAGCTGATCTGTGCTCAAGGGAGGGGAAAAAGATGCGCTACCGGCGCCGCCGCGCCCCGGTGTCAACTTTGCGGGCCAAGCTGCAGCAGCGCCTGGCCGGAGAAGATAGTGAAGAAAAGGAGCCCGCCGTGTTCCTGCCCCGCGAACCCGCCGGCAGCAAGCCGTTTTTCCTGGTCGGCGCGTTGCAAACGATGTTTCGTTATTTTCCGCTCAAGCTCGCTGCGGCCCTGGTCCTGGTTTTCCTGGTGGCCCTGCTGAGCAAAAGCGGTTACCGCTGGGGCGAACCGCTGCTGCAGGGCTTGCGTTTTGTGGTGGAGTGGGATCTCGATCTGCGCACTTTAACGGAAAAAGCGGGACCTGCCTTCAAGTTTCTTTCCGGTGACCTGGATCTGCCTGCTTTTAAGATGGAAGGGCAGATGCCCGGGCAGGAGATTTTGCCTTTCGCCGGAGAGCTGCGCAGCGGTTTCGGGCTGCGTGCAGATCCCGACAGCGGCCGCGAAGAGATGCATTACGGAATTGACCTGGCTGCTCCGGAGGGGACTGCGGTAAAGGCTCTTTTGGGCGGGCGGGTAGAGCGGGTTGTTTCCGGCAAGGGCAGCTTTGTTACCATCGTCATTGTTCCCGAGCCGGGCTGGACCATGCTCTACCGGGGGGTTACCGCCGCCGCGGTTAAAGAGGGGGAGAGCATCGGGGAGGGGGCGCTGCTGGGGAAATTGGGCCCGGCCGGGCGTTACGATGAGCCCCATCTTCATTTCGAGCTGCATTTCGACGGGCACCCGGTGCCCCCGCCGGCCGGCTGGACAGCCGGCCTGACCCTTTCTGCGGAGCGCACCTGACTGCAAGCAAGATCATCTTACTTACCGGGGTGTGGTTATCCTTGCCGCTGGGTTCAATTTTCGGGATCAGGATCCGTTTAAATCCCCTTTTTTTGGGTGCTGCTCTTTTTTGTTTTGTCACCGGGAGGGGCCTGCAATTTTTACTGGTCTGCCTGATCATTTTGCTGCATGAGCTGGCTCACGGTGTGACCGGCCGCCTCCTGGGACTGGCGATCAACGAGATCGAGCTGTACCCCTTTGGCGGCGTTGCCCGCATCGACGAGCAGCTGGAACTGGAGCCTTATATTGAAAAACGCCTGGCCTGGGCCGGCCCCGCTCTTAACCTGGCCCTGGCCGGGCTGGGCCTGATCCTTTACACCCGCCTGAGCCGGGAGCCGGTGCTGCTCCTTTTTTTCATCCAGGCCAACCTGGTTCTGGCCCTCTTCAACCTGCTGCCGGCGCTGCCCCTTGACGGCGGCCGGATCTTACGCGCCAGCCTCACGCCGCAACGCGGTTTTCGTGCGGCCACGGAGATGGCCGCCCTTCTGGGGCAGATCCTGGCGGGGTTGCTCTTTGCCGCCGGCCTGCTCGGTTTCTACCATTACCACTACAACTTATCCCTGCTTGTCGTAGCCCCCTTTCTTTTTTATGCGGCAACAAAAGAAAAGCAGCAGGCGGTTTATGCCTTTCTCCGCTCCCTGGGGGCAAAGGAGCACGCTCTTTTCAAGCACGGCGCCCTCCGCGGAACCCAGCTCATCGTTCTTGAAGAGACCAGGCTGCTCGATGTGTTTCGCCTCTTTTTACCGCAGCGCTACCATTTTATTCGGGTGCTCGACCGCACCCAGCGCTGCACCGCCGAGCTGAGCGAAGCTTCGCTTATCCGGGCGGCTCAGCAAAGAGGACTTGATATTCCCATCAAGAAAATATTATAATAGAAGAGTACGTCCAGGATTTGGCTCGAGGGGGTTCAATGCGGCTATTTGGAGGCTTGTTCATTTGCCCTTAGAAAAGCATCTGGAGAAACTCCTGCCCCTGGTTCAAAAACCGGCTCGCTATCTTGGCGACGAGTGGAATGCGGTGAAAAAAGATCACAACGCCGCGGCGGTGCGCATGGTGCTGGCTTTTCCGGACATCTACGAAGTGGGCATGTCCAACCTGGGCCTGAAGATAATCTACGAGATTGTCAACCGGCACCCGGAGATGCTTCTTGAAAGAGTTTTTGCCCCCGCTGTAGAGATGGAAGAGCTGATGCGCAAGCACAGCCTGCCCCTGTTTGCCCTGGAAAGCCGGCGGCCGGTGCGCGAGTTCGATTTTGTCGGGTTTACGCTGCAGTACGAGCTCAGCTACAGCAATGTCCTGAACATGCTCGACTTGGCGGGGATTCCCCTGTACAGCGAAAAACGCGGCGACGGCGAGCCGCTTGTTATCGGCGGCGGGCCCTGCGCTTTCAATCCTGAACCGCTGGCTCCTTTTTTTGATCTTTTCCTGCTGGGAGACGGCGAGGAAGGGCTGCCGGAAATTCTTGAAAAATGGCCGGCCCTTAAGCGCAAGGGCGCCGTCAGGGATGAAGTTTTGGCCGCCCTGGCCGCGGTGGAAGGGGTCTATGTGCCCCGGTTTTACCGGCCCCGTTACAGTCCCGGCGGATCTTTTCTGGGGATGGAAAGGCTTCATCCCGCCGCCCCCGGGAGTATCCGCAAGAGAACCCTGCGCGACCTGGAGGGCCCGTACCATCCGCTGGCGCCGGTGGTGCCGCATGTGGAGGCGGTTCATGACCGCGGCATCATCGAGCTTTTCCGGGGGTGCAGCCGGGGTTGCCGTTTTTGCCAGGCAGGCATGATCTACCGGCCGGTGCGCCGGCGGAGCCCCGGGACGCTGAAGAAAATTGCCCGGGAAATCATCAAGAATACCGGTTATGACGAGCTCTCCCTCTCCTCGCTGAGCAGCTGCGATTACCCGGGAATCGATTTGCTGATGAGCGACCTTAACAGGGCGCATGAATCAGAAAGAGTCAGGTTCACGCTGCCCTCCCTGCGCCTGGATTCCTTTTCGGTGGGGGTGGCGGAGCAGTTTCACCGGGGGCGGCGCGGCAGCCTCACCTTTGCCCCCGAGGCTGCTACCGGGCGCCTGCGGCGGGTGATCGGGAAAAATATCAGCGAGGAGGATCTTTTTTCGGCTGTGGGCACCGCTGTTTCCGCCGGGTGGAGCTCGTTCAAGCTCTATTTTATGATCGGGCTGCCCACGGAGGAAGAGGAGGATGTGGTGGCGATAGTCGCTCTTTGCCGCAAGCTGCGGCAGCGGATCAAAGATGAACAGGGCCGCTGGATCAACCTGGCGGTAAGTGCAGCTACATTTGTACCGAAAGCGCACACTCCCTTCCAATGGGAGCCGCAGCTGCCCATGGCGGAAGTGAAGCGGCGCCAGGGCCTCTTGCGCAGCGCGGCCCGCCGCGAAAAAGGGATCAGGCTGAGCTGGAGCGACCCCGGGAGCAGCTTTCTTGAAGCTGTTTTTGCCCGCGGGGATCGCCGCCTTGCGCCCCTGCTGGGGCGGGCCCGGCAGAAGGGCTGCCGCTTCGACGGCTGGTCGGAACATTTTTCCTTGTCGCGATGGTTGGAGCTGTTTGCAGAGATGAAGATAAATCCGGAGGAATATGCTTACCGGCGTTTCGCTGAGTTGGAGCCGCTGCCCTGGGATCACCTGGAAAGCAGCGTGGGCAAAGATATCCTTGCCCGGGAGTATCACCGGTCCCGCCGGGACAACCTTTCTTGGGAGGTGCAGCAATGAACCGTATTCGTTTCCGCTTTTCCTGCGGTAAAGAGTTGCGTTTTCTTTCGCATCTCGATCTGCTGCGCCTTCTGCAGCGAGCCATGCGCCGGGCGGGGCTGCCGCTGGCCTACACGCACGGCTTCAGTCCACGGCTCAAGCTGAGCCTGGCGGCGCCGCTGCCGGTGGGAGTGACCGCGTCGAAGGAGTACGGCGAAGTATTTCTGGTGGAGCCGCTCTCTCCGGCATCTTTTCGCCGGCGCCTGGAAGGGCAGCTGCCCCGGGGGCTTCTGCTAACGGGCGCTGCGGCGGTTCCGGCGGGCCGGCCGCCGCTGGCGGCGGTGGTGAATGCGGCGCTGTACCATGCTGCCTGGAAGAGCGGCCTGCCGGCTCCGGCGGCTCCGGTGCTGCAGAAAGCCCTGGACAAACTGCTGGCCCGCCCTGTGATCATGGTCCGCCGCCTGGGCAAAGGCGGCAAAATAACGAGCAAGGATGTGCGGCCCTATATATTTTCCGCCGGCCTGCTCCCACCCGGTGAACAGGCTTTGACAGTGCGCTTGCTGCTGCAGGTGGGGAGCAAAGGCGGCCTTTCGCCCTCCCGCTTTCTGGAGCAGCTGGTGCCGAAGGTGGACCGGGGCGGAGTAGAGCAATGCTGGCAGGTGCATCGCCAGGGCCTTTATATTTGCAAGGAGCATTTAATTGATCCTTTTCCAGAGGGAGGTGAAATAAACGATGGACAAAAAAATTTTAGTGAACTGTGATAATCGGGCCACCCGGGTGGCCATACTGGAGAATGGCAAGCTGGTGGAGCTCTATATCGAGAGGCCGCTGGAGCAGCGCATTGTCGGCAACCTCTACAAGGGCGCCGTGGCCAACGTGCTCCCGGGGATGCAGGCGGCCTTTGTCGACATCGGCCTGGAGAAAAATGCTTTTCTTTACGTGGACGACGTCTACACCGATGATGACGACAGGCCTCACCCGGCTCGCACGAATATCGACAAGCTGCTCAAGGTGGGCGAGGAGATCATCGTCCAGGTGGTCAAGGAGCCCTTTGGGAGCAAGGGGGCCCGGGCTACCGGACAGGTGACCATCCCCGGGCGCTACCTGGTGCTGGTGCCCGGCGCCGATTACGTGGGCATCTCCAGGCGGATCGAGAGCCAGGTTGAAAAAGAGAGGCTGCGGCGTATAGCCGGCAAGCTGCGACCCCCGGAGATGGGCCTGATCGTGCGCACCGTGGCCGAGGGGGCCAAAGAGAAGGCCCTGGCGCAGGATCTGCAGTTCTTAACGCAGCTGTGGCGCCTGGTGCTGGCCCGTTTTCAGCAGAAAACTGCGCCGGCGCTTCTTTACCAGGATCTTGCTTTAACCTGCCGCATCGCCCGCGATCTCTTCGTCGAGGATTTTAACAGCTTCCTCGTGGACAATGAGCAGGAGTATGAAAAAGTTTGCGAAATTCTGGACTGCTTTTCACCCCAGCCGCAACCAAGGCTCAAGCGGAAAGTGAGCCTTTACCGCGACGATGAACCTATTTTTGAGCGCTACGGCGTGGAAAATGAGCTGGAAAAAGCTCTTCAGCGCCAGGTCTGGTTGAAAAGCGGCGGTTACCTTGTTTTTGACGAGGCCGAGGCTCTCACCGTGGTCGATGTCAACACAGGGCGCTATATCGGCAAGCGCAACCTGGCCCAAACAATCCTGAAGACAAACCTGGAGGCGGCGGAGGAGATCGCCCGCCAGATCCGTTTGCGGGATATCGGGGGCATCATTATCATCGATTTTATCGATATGAGCGTGGAGGAGCACCGCCGGAAGGTGCTGGGGAAGTTGAACGAGCTGATCAAGCATGATCGGACCAAAACCTATGTTTTGGGGCTGACCAGCCTGGGGCTGGTGGAGATGACCCGAAAAAAGGTACGGCAGGACCTGGCCGAGGTGCTGCAGCAGCACTGTCCCTACTGCAACGGCAGCGGGCGTGTTTTTACCGCCCTGGCCGCTTCCACGCGCATCGAGCGTGAGCTGAAAAAGACTCTGCAGAAGACGCCGCGGGAAGCGGTCCTGGTGGAGATGCATCATGAGGTCGCCTCGATCATTATCGGTACGGGCGGCGGCAACTTAAAGAAAGTGGAAGGCGAGCTGGGCAAGCATATCTTCATTCGCGGCTCCGAGGATATGCACATTGAACACTACCGCATCATCGCCGCGGGAAGCCTAAAAGATATTGAAAAACTGGCTTTACCGGTTTCACCGGGAGAGATCATGGAGCTCTTTATCGAGGAACGGCACAGCAGTTCCCCTGAAAACGGTATCGCCCGGCTGCACGGCTACGTGATCAATGTGACCGGGGCCGGCGAGAAGGCCGGGCAGGTTGTCCGGGCAGAGATCACCGAGGTTTGCCGGACCTTTGCCCGCGCCACGCCCATCGCCGCCGCCAGAAAAAAAAGGCGGCGATCCTGGGCCGGCCTGGCCAAAAGAAAATAAAAGGTGACATTCGGGGGCCCTCGGCCCCCTCCTGTCACCCTCAGCCACCTCCGTGTCACTCTGAACGCAGCGAAGAGTCTCGACCGGCCCGGCTGCAGGCAGAACGACCGCCTGGCGTTTTCATAGAGGGCCCCGCCTCAAGGCGTGAGATCCTTCGGGCTTTGCCCTCAGGATGACATTCGGTGGCCCGAGCCTCCCACGCTGTCACCCTCAGCCACCTCCGTGTCACCCTGAACGCAGTGAAGGGTCTCGACCGGCCCGGCTGCGGTTGGAGAGAGCGCCTGGCGTTTTAGTAGAAGGCCCCGCCTCAAGGCGTGAGATCCTTCGGGCTTCGCCCTCAGGATGACATGAGCAGGCTTTCAGCCTGCTCCCGCCTCAAGGCGTGAG
>JAAZIE010000228.1 GCA_012510305.1 Bacillota bacterium
AGCAGGGAGATGTACCGCCTTCGCTGCAGGAGGCGATGCGCTACAGCCTTGCCGCCGGCGGCAAAAGGCTGCGCCCGCTCTTGACCCTGGCTGCAGCGGAGACTCTGGGCTGTCCCGGAGAGCAGGTTATGCCGGTGGCCGCCTCCTTGGAACTGGTCCATACTTATTCATTGATCCATGACGATCTGCCGGCGATGGATGACAGCAACTTGCGCCGGGGCCGGCGTACCTCTCACCGTGTCTTCGGAGAAGCGCTCGCCATCCTGGCCGGGGATGCGCTTTTAACGCTCGCCTTTGAACAGGTGGCCGGTTACGGGTTGCGGGAAAGAAAATATGAGCAGGCCCTGCAGATCAGCGCCGAGTTGGCCCGTGCCGCCGGCAGGGAGGGGATGGTGGGGGGGCAGGTGCTCGACCTCCAATTCGAGGGGCGGGAGATCACGCTGCAGGAGCTGGAGAAGATGGACCGGTCCAAAACCGGGGCCCTGCTGCGGGCTGCAGTGCGCTGCGGCGCTATTGCCGCCGGCGCTTCAGCGGCTGTTCTGGGAGAGCTCAGCGCCTACGGCTCCTCTTTGGGGACGGCCTTTCAGATCACCGACGACCTGCTGGACCGGGAAGGCGATGCGGAGAAGCTGGGCAAGGATACCGGCGCCGACGAGGCCCGCGGCAAGGCTACATTCCCCGCCCTGCTCGGTGTGCAGGCGGCGCGGGAGCGCAGTGAAAAACTTTACCGCCGCGCCCTCGCTCACCTCGGGGAACTGCAGCGGCCGGCGGGGCTGCTGGAGGAGTTGGCCCGGCAGCTTGTTTTCAGGGAAAAGTAAACCGGGAACAACGGGGACGGGCTTGTTTTGTCCCATTTGGCAAGATAATAAAAAAAGGAGGTTATTTGGTATGGCCATGTCGGCAAACAGCTGTGATCACTTTTTGGATGTGCTGGCTTCGAAGGCCCCGACCCCCGGAGGCGGCGGTGCCGCCGCCATGGGCGGATCCATCGGGATGGCTCTTTCGAACATGGTGGGCAATCTCACCGTGGGCAAGAAGAGGTATGCCGAGGTCGAGGATGAGGTTAAGGAGCTGTTGGAGGAAGGTTACAAGATCATTGATCGATTGAAATCGCTGGTGGACGAGGATGCGGAAGCTTTTGCCCCGCTGGCCAAGGCCTACGGTCTGCCCCGGTCCACCCCCGAAGAGAAGGCGCACAAGGAGAAGACCCTGGAGGAATGCTCCAAGGTGGCGCTCTCGGCGCCCCTGGAGATCATGCGCCAGGCTTACCGCGGGATCAAGATCCACGAGCGCATGGGCCAGATCGGCTCCATGCTGGCGATCTCGGATGTGGGCTGCGGGGTGGCTTTTTTAAAGGCAGCCCTGCAAAGCGCTCACCTCAACGTGATCATCAACCTGGGCGCAATCAAGGATCAACCCTTTGTGGACGAAGTTAGCCGGGAGATGAACGAACTTTTGGAGGACGGCGGCAAAGTGGCCGATGAGACCCTTGAGCTGGTCATCGGCAAAATCCAAAAATAGAACAATAATAGGAGAGGGAGGTTGGGAAGATGGCTGAAAGATTGAGAGGCAAACCGGTTGCCGATGCCATGAAAGAGGACCTGGTCAAAAGAATAGAGAGCCTGAAAGCAAAGGGGATCACCCCCAAGATCGGAATTATCCGGGTGGGGGCCAATCCCGACGACCTGTTTTACGAGGGCGGGATCAAGAAAACCAGTGACGGGATCGGGCTTGCTTACGAAATCAAAGAGCATGCCGAAGACGTGAGCCAGGAAGAGCTGGAAAAGACGGTTAAAGCCGCCGGTGCTGACGATTCCATCCACGGAATTTTGATGTTTGCACCCCTGCCCAAGCAGCTGGATGAGAAAAAGATACGCGCGCTCATTCCGGTGGAAAAAGACGTGGACTGCATGACCCTGGGCGGTGCCGGCAAGGTCTTTGCCGATGACGAAACCGGCTTTCCCCCCTGCACCCCCACAGCCTGCATGGAGATATTGAAATTCTACGATATCCCCCTGAAGGGGAAGGAGATCACCGTGGTGGGCCGCTCCCTGGTTGTCGGGAAGCCGATGGCCATGCTGCTGCTGCGCCAGCACGCTACGGTAACGATCTGCCATTCCCGCACGGTGGACCTGGACAAGGTTTGCGCAAAAGCAGACATCCTTGTAGCCGCAGTGGGACGGGCCAAGATGATCAATGACCGCTACGTCAAGCCGGGACAGATCGTCATCGATGTGGGGATCAATGCCGATCCCGACAGGCCGGGCAAGTACTGCGGCGACGTGGACCTGGAAACGGTAGAACCCATTGTAGAGAAAATCACTCCCGTTCCCGGCGGGGTGGGCTCGGTTACCACGATCATGCTCTGCAAACACACTGTAATCGCCTGCGAAGCGCAGCAGTAACCCTTTAGCGAGGTGGGCGCATAGGTGTGGCTAAAACGGGGCTGTCCTTTTGGGAC
>JAAZIE010000229.1 GCA_012510305.1 Bacillota bacterium
CGTGCCGGGCGATATCGGCTGCTATACCCTGGGCGCGCTGCCGCCGCTGGAAGCGCTCGATACCCGCATCTGCATGGGTGCGGGCATCGGCACCGCCGTGGGCATGGAGCGGGCCGACCCCGCTTCGGCAGGCCGCACCGTGGCGGTGATCGGTGACTCCACCTTTTTCCACTCCGGTATCGCCCCGCTCATCGACCTGGTCTACAGCGGCAGCCGGGCCACGGTGCTGATCCTCGACAACCGCACCACCGCGATGACCGGGCACCAGGATCATCCCGGTACCGGCCTGACCCTGCAGAGGGAGGAGCGCCCGCCCATCGACCTGGAAGCGCTCTGCCGCGCGGTGGGCGTGAGGCGCGTGGCCACCGTTGATCCGCTGCAGCTGAAAGAGCTGGAAAGTGTGCTTAAAACTGAGCTGGCTGCAAAGGAGCCCTCGGTTATTATCGCCAGGCGCCCCTGCACCCTGCTCGAGCGTGCCCCGGCGCCGCCGCTGCAGGTGAATCCGCAGAAATGCCGCGATTGCGGCCTCTGCCTGGCCCTGGGCTGCCCTGCTCTGAGCCGGTCCGGGGAGAGTGCGCTCATCGACCCCGTTCTCTGCACCGGCTGCGGGCTCTGCCTCCAGGTCTGCCGCCACGACGCCATCGCCGCACTTTCCCCGGAAGAAGGTGGCCGCAATTAAAAAGAGCGACTTTCTTATCGCCGGGGTAGGCGGGCAGGGCACCCTGCTGACTGGCAAGATCATCGCTGCAGCGGCACAGCTGGAAGGATATGATACGAAAACCTCGGAGACGCACGGCATGGCCCAGCGCGGCGGCAGCGTGGTCATCCATGTCCGGGCCGGCCGGAAAGTCTACGCCCCGCTTGTTCCCCCGGGAGAGGCCGATTACCTGATCGCCTTTGAGAAGCTGGAGGCGCTGCGTTTCCTCCCCTGGCTTTCACCGCAGGGAACGGTTATCGTCAACCGCCAGGTGATCAACCCGCTCCCGGTGCTCACCGGTAAAGAAAGCTATCCCCAGGGGATTACCGAAGCCCTGGAGCCATACGCCCGCCGGGTTATCCCCGTAAACGCCCGGGAACTGGACCCCGTGCGCCGCCATCCGCGCACGGCCAACCTGCTGCTTCTGGGCATTCTGGCGCGGCAGATGGACTACCCCCGGGAAAGTTGGCTCCGGGCTGCAGAAGAGCTGATCCCCTCCCGCCACCTCCAGGTCAACCGCCTCGCTTTCGACGCCGGTTGGGAGTATCAAAAGTAACCCGCCCTCAACAGCCCGGAAAGTGAAGGGTTGCGGCAATTTAAAAGAGAAGAAACTGCGAGGGCCGCTCCTTTGGCTCATCCCCGGTTTGGACGTTTGCTTACGACTTGCGCGGGGTGCGGCTCTTCTGGAGCAGCGGCAGGGGAACATAGAATTTGTGATAGCGCTTCCCCGCTCCGTCGCGGTAGTCCCCGCCGGCATGAGGCACCATCACCGTGGCCCGCCTGGTAATACGGCTGATTACACCGGTATACTTTTCTCCCTCCACCTGAAAGCTAACCCGGTCCCCCACCGCCAGGCCGAACTTTACCTGGGCGATCTCGGCACCATGGGGCAGCTCGTGACAGCTCTCCGTATGGCCAAAAAGGTTGCCGGCCAGCGACCGAAAACGCGCCTGCCGGCAGCTGGTCTTTTTGAAGCAGTGCAGCTCGATGAGATGGCAGATCTCATGTTCAAAAACCAGCTGCAGCGCTTCCAGGCTGTCCCTGGTTTTAATCCCGCCGACGATTTTATCCCCTTCAAGGCTGCCGTAGCTAGAAAGAAGCAGCACGCTAATCCGCAGCTCGTAGTTCTCCTCCTGCGGGGAGAGCGCTTTTATATTTTTGGGGCAGAGCGTTTTGCCGGCATTTTTGGTCATCCTCGGCGAAAGGGAGAAGCGAACCCGGCCGGAAAAGCGGTTGACAAAATAGCCCTTGAAAAAAATATGGTCGTAGAGATAGAAGAGCAGTTTCAGATCCGACTGGTGGATACGGGTAATCCGGCCGCCATCCAGGTGAGGTGAATCTTTCAAGAGAGCCCGGCGCACCTTTTCCCGCTTGGCGCTTATTTCAGCAGGCCCGTAGCTGAGCCCGGCCAGCTC
>JAAZIE010000230.1 GCA_012510305.1 Bacillota bacterium
CCTCAAGCCCCAGCACTCTCGCTCCGCCGGTGGTAGCCAGTTCGAGTGCTTTTTCTGCCGGGATCAACGTGGGATCGCAAGCAGCTCCCTTTCCCAGCAGCGCCGCCAGGCGCATCTCTTCGAGCAGGTCAAGGTTGTTGTTGCTCGCGGCGCCGTCAGTGCCCAGGCCCACCGGCACCCCCGCCTCCAGCAGCCTTGCCAGGGGGGCGATGCCGCTGCCCAGCTTCAAGTTGCTGCCGGGGTTGTGCGAGACCCTTACCTGGTGGGCTGCCAGGATCTCGATATCATGGCCGCTCAGGTGAACACAGTGAGCGGCGATCACCGGGTGCTCAAAAAGCCCCAACTTTTGCAGGTGCTCCACCGGCGTACAGCCGCAGCTCTGCCGGCACTCCTCCACCTCGGATGCGGTTTCGGCGACATGGATCTGCAGCGGGCTCCCTGTCTTGGACGCCTCCTCCATCACCCTGACCAGATAATCGGGCGGGCAGGTATAGGGAGCGTGGGGTCCGTATGTTACGCTGACCCGGCCGCCCGCTGCGCCGTGCCACTCTTTCTGGAAAGCGGCGGCTTCCTGAAGGGCCCTGCCCTCCTGGTCGGTGGCGCCGATGAGACCGCGCGAAAGCACCGCGCGAATCTTGCCCTCGGCGGCCGCTTCCGCAGCGCGGTCCATGAAGAAATACATGTCCGTAAAGGTGGTCGTGCCGCTTTTAAGCATCTCGCAAATTGCGAGCAGCGTCCCCCAGTAAATATCATCGCCGGTGAGGTTTGCTTCCGCGGGCCAGATCTTCTCTTCAAGCCACTTTTTCAGCGGCAGGTCGTCGGCGTAGCCCCGCAGCAGGGTCATCGCCGCGTGGCCGTGCGTGTTGATCAGCCCCGGCATGAGCAGCAGATCATCGCTCTCGATAACGCGGCGGGCTTTGCGACGTTCAATTGTTCCCGCCGTTTTGCTGATTTCGGCGATGCGATCATTTTTGATCAGCAGATCTCCGGTAAAATAGTCCGGCTGCGCCGGGTCCAGCCCCACGATCCGGGCTCCGGTAAAAAGTATTCCGCCCACGATTATGAATCCTCCTTTGCCAGAAGGTCTTTTAGCCCCCGACGGCCGGGTTTTCGTAGGAGGCCCCGCTCGGTGATGAGCGCATCGATGAGCTCCGCCGGGGTAATATCGAAAGCGGGGTTAAAGGCGCTCACCCCCGCCGGGGCGATCCGGCGGCTCCCCGGCGCGGTGATCTCTTCCGGATCGCGCTCTTCAATTGTAATCTCCGCGCCCCTCTCCAGAGATAGATCGATGGTGGAGCAGGGTGCGGCTACATAAAAGGGAATACCGTGGCGCTCCGCCAGCACGGCCAGGGTATAGGTTCCGATCTTGTTGGCCGTATCGCCGCTGGCCGCAATGCGGTCGGCGCCGACAAGGACCAGGCTGATCCTGCCTTCCGCCATGAGGTGGCCGGCGCAGCTGTCGGTGACGAGCGTCACCGGGATCCCTTCTTCACGCAGCTCCAGGGCGGTGAGTCGTGCACCCTGCAAAAGCGGCCTGGTCTCGCCGGCATAAACCTGAAGCGCTTTGCCGGCGGCCGCGGCAGCGCGGATTACTCCCAGCGCGGTGCCGTACCCGGCGGTGGCCAGGGCGCCGGCATTGCAGTGGGTCAGGACGGCGGCACCGTCGGGAATGAGCGCGGCCCCGTATGCGCCGATACGGCGGTTGGCGGCGACATCCTCTTCACAGATGGCCCGGGCCTCCTGTAAAAGCAAATCAGCGAGCGCTGCACCTTCTTTCTTTGCTGCTTGTTCCAGGCGGCGCTCCATCCGCTCCACCGCCCAGTGCAGGTTTACCGCGGTGGGCCGGGCGCCGCGCAGGGCACCGGCGGCTTCTAAAATTCCGGACACACCGCCTTCTTCCTGTGCAGCCAGCGCCATGCCAAAAGCAGCGCTGACCCCGATGGCCGGTGCGCCGCGTACGGCCATCTCTTTAATTGCCGTGACCACATCTGTGGCGGTGCGGCACTGCAAGTAGCTGATCCTTTCCGGCAGCAGGCGCTGGTCCAGCAAAAAAAGGGAACCGTTTTCCCAGTAGAGGGTGCGCAAGGGGTTGGGGGTCATGGCGGGACCCCTCATTTTAACGGCCCCGCAGCGGCGGGGCAGCTGCAGGATCTTTTGGCGCCTATCTGCAGCGCCGTCTCCACCAGCAGCCGGTCCAGCGAGCTTTTCTGCCGCGCCATCTCTGCGAGGACCTCCTGGTGGCTCAAAGGGGCGGTCGAGATGCCGGCGGCAAAATTGGAAACCAGGGCCACGGTGGCGTAGCAGAGCCCCGCCTCCCTGGCCAGAACCGCCTCCGGCACGTTGGTCATCCCCACCAGGTCGGCGCCCCATTGGGCAAACATCTTGATCTCCGCCGCGGTTTCAAAGCGAGGGCCTTCCGTGCACAGGTAGCAGCCGCCGTCGACAAGCTTTTCCTCAATAGCGCTTCCGGCGTGTAAAAGGGCCTGTCGCAGCACGGGGCAGTACGGCTCAGTCAGGTCGATATGGACCACACCGTCCTCACCGCCCTCAAAAAATGTGGCCGGACGGCTCTTGGTAAAATCGATGAACTGATCGATTACCACCATGCTGCCCGGGGGCATCCCCTGGCGCAAGGAGCCCACCGCTGCGGTGGCGATGACCGCGCTGATGCCCAGCTGTTTGATTGCGGCGATATTGGCCCGGTAATTGACCAGGTGCGGCGGCAGGCCGTGGCCGGTACCGTGGCGGGCCAGGTAGTAGATCTCCCTGTCCCGGTAGCGTCCACGGTAAAAAAAAGCCCGTCCAAACCCGGTCTCCACGGCCATCTCTTCGGGATGTTCCAGGTAGGGGTTTTCGTAAAGCCCCGTTCCTCCGATTATCGCTACTTTTAGTGCCACTGCATACCCCCCCGGCGGTAATCTCTCCAGAATTTAGAGTATCGTTAAATGTTTTCGCGGAGGAGGCGCTCAAGTCCTGCACCAGTGCAGCGGGGGCGGTTTTCTATTTTTGCTTCATCAGCTTGCGCGTGGTATGAAAATAGCATTGAGCCTGCTTATCCTGCCCCATCAACCGGTAGATACAGCCCAGCTCAAAAGCGATCAGCGGTTCGCTGGAGTTGATCTGAAACGATTTTCGCAGCGCTTTGGCCGCCTCCCGGTGCCGGCCCAGGTAACTCTGCGCGCGGCCCAGGTAAAGTTCGATCTCCCAGTCGTCGCCGGAGAGAGCAGCGGCTTTCTGGAAAGCCTCCACCGCTTCCTCGTAAAGCCGCAGGTTGTAGCGGGTTGCCCCCAGGTTGAACCAGGCTTCCGCCAGCTCCGGATCTTCGGCCGTGGCTCGTTTGAAGTAGTGCTCCGCCTGGTGGTAGTCTTCCTTCTGTGCCAGGATAATGCCCAGCGTGTTCAGGGCCAGGGCCCGGATGACCTTGTTTCGGTCCAGCGCCAGGACCAGTTTTAGTTCGCGGAAGGCTTCTTCAACTTTACCTAGCTGTGCGCTGGAGAGTCCCAGGCAAACGTGCCCGGCGACGAGATCGGGGTCGTCCTCGACGACCTTTTTGAATTCGCCCACCGCTTCTTTCAGCATGGCCAGCTCCCAGAAGCCGAGCCCCCGCCGGAAAGCTTTTACCGTTATCTCGCTCATGGGCAGCTCCTGGGGCTGCTCCTCCACCGGGGTCAGCACGGGGCTCGTTTTTGGCGAAGGGAGAGCTTCCGACGCTTCCGGGCTGCCCCCCTCCAACTCCTCCAGCAACCCCGACGGCAGGGTATCCGGCAGCGTCAGGTCGTAACGCTTCTCAATATCGTTGATCCGCTCTTCAAATTTAAGCCAGTACTGGACGCACTGGTCCATGGTTATGCGCAGTGAAAGCAGCGTTTGCACCAGGGTTTCGCGCTTTTCGGCGGTGGTGACCGCCCCGAGCTCTTCTTCAATAGAATCCAACGCTTCGAATATGGCCGTAAAGGTGGCAAACATGAAAAAAACCCCTTGCTTGATCATATTGTTTCTCTTGAAGGCGGCCGCAGCGCTGCCGCCGGAGGAGAGCTGTTTTGCTTTAAAGTTCTTTTTCCCACGGGTTGACTAGGTTTTTAATTTAGTTTATACTATAAATTGCCCTGAGGGGCGGGGCTTATTCGGCCGACGTAGCTCAACGGAAGAGCAGCTGATTTGTAATCAGCAGGTTACCAGTTCGAATCTGGTCGTCGGCTCCATTAAGTAAAATGGAGAGGTACCCAAGTCGGCCAAAGGGGGCAGACTGTAAATCTGCTGGCGTTCGCCTTCGCTGGTTCGAATCCAGCCCTCTCCACCATAGGAGCCATTAGCTCAGTCGGTAGAGCACCTGACTTTTAATCAGGGTGTCGCAGGTTCGATTCCTGCATGGCTCACCAGCAA
>JAAZIE010000231.1 GCA_012510305.1 Bacillota bacterium
CTACATTTCACCTCGCTATTATGAGGAAACCAAAAGCCGCCTGCTGTGCTCCCACACAGAGACGGCCATATCATTTAACCGCGGTTCCACCCTGCTTGGACGCCGCACGCGTCCCTCTCAAACCGTATAACGGACGGCGCCGGGAGCTGCTACTTTATATTTCACAACTCCTGCTCCAGGGTGCATTTTCAACCGGTTATGCCGCCAAAGCCCCTTTCAGCCGGCGGGGGCCTCTCTCTAAGGAGGAAATCCGGCTTACTTTCCCTTTCACCGCATTTATACCGTGATTAACGTTCAGGAGATTTACCAGCATTATATACAGCGGCCTGCTCAATTGTCAACCGGCTCTGCAGCGCCGATCGAGTCAAGGCATGCTACCCCGGGCGATTCCCCAACCATCACTTACGAGGGCTTTCCTGTGACCTTTTATTTCGTTTGCGCCGGCTGGTGCGGGCGCGCCATGGCTCGCATATGAGAGGTTAGCCACACCCCGCCTATTTATACGCTTGACAAAAAAATCAGAAATTACTATAATGCCTCCAGAAGTACATACTGAACCCAACATCCACCAGATCTCAGGCAGGTGGAATAGACTTGTCTCCAACGATACGTAAACGCTGCATTATCTGCGGCCGTGAATTCGAAGTTGAAACACTGGGCAACAGCCCTTTGGTGGAGGATCTATTCCCGGGTCCCCCGCAAAAGAGCAGTTCCGTCTGTCCTCTCTGTGAAGCAAAAATCAAAAAAGAAGCCAAGGACACCCAGGATGAGCCCAAGCCGATGTAGCCCGGGGCTTTTTGAGGGCTGCAAACAAAATCCCACCTGCGCCAGGTAGGATTTTAATATTTTACGTTGCCCGCCGGTACGGCCCTAATCTGACCCGGCGGCCTTGAGGCGGGCCAGGCTTCTCGCCAGGGCAGCTTCCGCCCGGGCCACATCCAGCCCCGGAGGACGCTCGCGGAGACGCTCCTCGGCTCTTCTCCTGGAGCGGCGGGCTCTTTCGATATCGATCTCCGAAGCCAGCTCCGCCGTATCAGCAAGGATGATCACCTTGTCGGGACCCGCTTCCATAAAACCGCCCGAAACAGCCAGCCGCTCCGTCTCGCGCCCAACTTTGCGGTAGCTGACCACGCCGGGCTTCAAGGTGGTCAAAAGAGGGGTATGCCTGGGCAGAACCCCCAGGTAACCTTCCGTGCCCGGAACGATCACGCTCTCCGCTTCTTCCTCCAGGATTTTTCTCTCCGGAGTGACAACCTCGAATTTTACTGGACTCATTTAGAGCAGCTCCTGTCCTTTTTTAACTGCCTCCTCTATATTGCCCACCATGTAGAAAGCTTGTTCCGGCAGATCGTCGTGACGCCCCTCGAGGATCTCTTTAAAACCTTTCAGGGTCTCGCTTAGAGGAACATATACCCCGGGCCGGCCGGTGAACGCTTCAGCCACATGGAAAGGCTGCGACAGAAAACGCTGGACTTTGCGGGCGCGGGCCACGATGATCTTATCCTCGTCTGAAAGTTCTTCAATCCCCAAAATGGCGATGATATCTTGAAGCTCTTTATAGCGCTGCAGAATGCTCTGCACCCCCCGGCCCACTTCGTAGTGCTCTTCGCCCACAATCTGGGGATCAAGAAGCCGCGAAGTGGAATCGAGGGGGTCGACAGCAGGGTAAATGGCCAGCTCCACCAGCTGCCTGGAAAGAACGATCGTCCCGTCAAGGTGCGCAAAAGTGGTCGCCGGAGCGGGGTCGGTCAGGTCGTCGGCAGGCACATAGATCGCCTGAACCGAGGTAATGGAGCCGCTCTTGGTGGAGGTGATCCGCTCCTGAAGGTTGCCCATTTCAGTAGCCAGTGTCGGTTGATAACCTACTGCCGAGGGCATGCGGCCGAGCAAGGCTGAAACCTCGGAACCGGCCTGAACAAAACGGAAAATATTGTCGATAAAAAGAAGAACATCCCGACCACCCTTATCCCGGAGATGCTCGGCCACGGTCAACCCGGTCAGCCCCACCCGCAAACGCGCTCCGGGAGGTTCCTTCATCTGCCCGAAAACAAGGACGGTTCTGTCGAGCACCCCAGACTCGATCATCTCCAGGTAAAGCTCGTTGCCCTCCCTGGTTCTCTCGCCAACCCCGGCAAAAACAGAGTTGCCGCCGTGCTCATAAGCAACGTTGCGGATGAGCTCCATAATCAGCACCGTTTTCCCCACACCGGCGCCTCCGAAAAGCCCCATTTTGCCACCCTTGGGCAGAGGCGCCAACAGGTCCAGCACTTTAAGGCCTGTGGCCAGGATCTCCGTGGAGGGTTCCAGCTCTTCGAAAGATGGGGGATCGCGGTGGATCGGCCACCACTCTTCCGCTTCCAGCGCTCCCTTTTCATCGATGGGCTCGCCGACCACGTTGAACAGCCGTCCCAGCGTCTCCGGGCCCACCGGCACTTTGATCGGGGATCCCGTATCTATAACTTTCATGCCCGCGTAGAGGCCGTCGGTTGAGGCCAGGGCTACACAGCGGGCTGTATTTTTACCCAGGTGCTGCATGACCTCCATGGTTAAATCCATTTCGTTTTCCTTGATGACGATGGCATTGTACAGATCGGGCAAATTATCTTCTAAAAATTCAACGTCCACAACCGGCCCGATAACTTGCACAATTTTTCCTTCATTCATGAACTTATTTTCCCTCCTTTAACTGCGGACTCTTAAAGCTTCCGCACTCGTCGCTATCTCTACTATCTCTTTAGTGATCGCTGCCTGGCGGGCCTTGTTGAAGGACATGGTCAGCTGATCAATAACTTCGTCGGCATTGCTGGTGGCGCTCTCCATGGCCACCATTCTGGCAGCATGCTCGCTGGCCTTGGCTTCCAGAAGAGCCTGGAAGACGCGCATCTCACAATAGCGGGGTAAAATAATTTCCAGCATGCTCCCGGGATCGGGTTCATAGATATAATCAACTTCTTCGGTCGGCTTCAATGACGGGGTAACCACAGGTAAAAATCTCTCCACCTTAATTTCATGGCGCAGGGCCGAATGAAAACGGGCATAGACCAAATTGATCTCATCCAGCACCCCGTTCAGATAAAAGTCGACCATCTCGCGCGCCAGATCCCGTGCCTGGAACAGGTCGGGCTCATCGCCGATGCTCTCATAGTATTTTAGGATTTCCACCGGTCTTTTCGAGAAATAGCGTGCGCCTTTGCCGCCCACCGCAATCAGGGCAGCGGGGTGTTCTTCCCTGCTCAGGCGCTCTGCAGCCCGGTTGATCAAGTTGGCATTGTACGCCCCGCAGAGCCCCCGATCCCCGGTAAGCAATACATAGCCGACCCGGCTTACTTCCCGGGGGACGATCAGCGATATCTCCCGCGCCTGGGGCGCCAGGGCCAGGCGGCCGACAACCTCGGCGATCTTGTAAGCATAGGGGCGCGCAGCCCAGACCAGGTTTTGCACCCGGCGCAGCTTCGATGCAGCCACCATCTCCATCGCCCTGGTGACATGCTGAATATTGCCGATAGCCTGGATACGCCGCTTAATATCCCTAATATTAGGCAAGGATTCCACCGCCTTTATTTTCCGCTATTCGGATCCCCGGAAAGGTCATGGTCAAGAAGAAAGATTCTCTTCTGCCGGGGCAAATCTCTCTTTGAATTCCAAAATGGTCTTTTTGAGTTCCTCCTGCGTCTCTTCGTCCAGGGCTTTCTTTTCCCGAATATCTTTAAGGATATGCGGATAACTGCCATACAAAAACCGGTGATATTCCTGTTCAAAAGACCCCACTTTCTCCACGGGCAGGTCATCCAAATATTTGTTCACGCCCGCATAGATCACCGCAATCTGCTCTTCTACGGGCATGGGCTGGTACTGAACCTGCTTCAAGAGCTCCATCATCCGTTCACCCTGGGTCAGCCGGGCCTGGGTGGCCTTGTCCAGGTCGGTTCCAAACTGGGCAAAGGCGGCCAGTTCCTGGTACTGGGCCAGATCGAGGCGCAGGTGCCCGGCGACCTGCTTCATCGCCGTCAACTGGGCCGCTCCCCCAACTCTGGAAACTGAAAGGCCCACGTTGATCGCCGGTCGCTGTCCCGCGTTGAACAGGTCCGATTCCAGGTAGATCTGTCCGTCGGTAATGGAGATAACATTTGTGGGGATATAAGCGGAAACATCTCCGGCCTGGGTCTCAATGATCGGCAGGGCGGTAAGCGAACCCCCGCCGAAAGACTCGTGCAGGCAGACCGCTCTTTCCAACAAACGGGAGTGCAGATAGAAGATATCCCCGGGATAGGCTTCCCGGCCGGGAGGCCTTCTGAGAAGCAGGGAAAGTTCCCGGTAAGCTACGGCGTGCTTCGAGAGATCATCATAAACCACAAGCACATCCCTGTTTTGCTCGTACATGAAATATTCACCCATGGCACAGCCGGCATAAGGGGCCATGTAGAGCAGCGGCGCCGGTTCACCGGCGTTGGCTGTGACCACGGTGGTATATTCCATCGCTCCTGTTTCTTCGAGTTTTTGAATCACTGCGGCCACGGTTGATGCTTTCTGCCCGATGGCCACGTAGATGCAGAGCACATCCTGGCCTTTCTGGTTGATAATCGTATCCACCGCAATCGCTGTTTTCCCGGTCTGGCGATCACCGATGATCAGCTCTCGCTGTCCCCGGCCGATGGGGATCATCGTATCGATAGCCTTGATCCCGGTCTGCAGCGGGACGCTGACCGGCTGGCGCTGGATCACTCCCGGAGCAAGATACTCCGCCGGGCGAAAGCTATCAGTATTGATCGGGCCCTTGCCGTCCAGGGGCATTCCCACGGGGTCGACCACCCTCCCGATGAGA
This sequence comes from Bacillota bacterium, assembly GCA_012510305.1. Taxonomy (GTDB): domain Bacteria; phylum Bacillota; class Dethiobacteria; order DTU022; family DTU022; genus JAAZPQ01. The sequence continues at coordinate 4,823 of JAAZIE010000231.1, forward strand.
GCGTTCCCGGCGGGCACCTCCATAATCCGCGAGGTCCGCTTGACCTCGTCACCTTCTTTAATGTGCAGGTAAGGACCCAAAATCACCGCTCCCACACTATCCCTCTCCAAGTTCAAAGCCATGCCGTAAACCCCTCCGGGAAACTCGAGAAGTTCACCGGCCATGACGTGCTCAAGCTGGACCCGGGCAATGCCGTCACCCACGTAGGTGACCACGCCCTTGCTCTCTACCTCTACTTCCAGCTCGAAGCGTTCAATCTGCTGCATCAAGATGCCGGCTATCTCATCGATCTTGTTATCCAAACCTTGATCACCTCTTTACATCAGCCTAATCCCGGAGCCGATTAAACTGTCTTTAAGTGGTCGCCTATGAGCTCCAGCTTTCTTTTTACGCTGGCATCGATAACCCGATCTTCCCAGCGCAGGACCATTCCCCCCAGTATAACCGGATCGATTTTTGTCTGCAGGCGGACCCGTTTCCCTACTACCCGGGCCAGCCTTTCTTTTAACTCGGATTCGAGGGCGGGGGTAATCGCCGAAGCCAGAGTAACCTCCACCGGCTCCACATCTTTTTCCTGATCCACCAAGCGCTGATACTCCGGGATCATAGCGCTGATCAGCTCATCTTTTTCTCTTTTCAAAAGCCGGGGAAGAAGTTCCTTTAGCACCTTCTCTTTCTCCCGGGGGGTGATCAGCTCATGCTGAAGAACCTCCCGGAGCTCGGCATCCTCATCCATTCTCTTTTTTACGGAAAGCAGTTTTTCTCCCAGCTCTTCGGCCTGTCCCATTTTTGCGGCTTCGGCAAAGAGGGCTTCGGCAAAAATCCGGGCTAATCTGTCTTCGCTCACTGTAACCTTTCCACCTCCGACAGGGCCTCCTTAACCAGGTGCTCCCGGTCATCAGGGGTGAGAGCACGGGCCATAACCTTGCCGGCCGTCGTCACCACCAGATCTGCCGCCTCTTTGCGAATATCGGCCAGGGCCGCTCTTTGCTCTCTTTCTATCTCCATGCGGGCCTGCTCCATCACCCGGCCCGCTTCTTCCCGGGCCTGGGCTACTATTTCAGCGCGAGTGGTCTCGGCCAGCTTTGTGGTCTTCTCCAAAATAGCCTGTGCTTCCTGATGGGCTTCGTCTATTTTATGCTGGTAGCTGGAAAGAACCTTCTCCGCCTCTTCTTTGGCGGTTGCGGCTTTTTTTAGACTTCCCTCAATAGCCTCTTCCCTGTTGGCAAAACTTTTCGCCAGCGGTTTCCAGAGAATGAAATAAAGCAAACCGATAACTACCGCCACATTAGCGGCTTCAAACCAAAATGTCGCACCGGAAAAGCCTAAAGCATCAAAGATGGCTGCCACAGCGTCACCCCCCATATTTTATTGAAAACAGGGGCGGATAAGCACGATCGGGGTTTATCCGCCCGCGCCGGTTAGACAATTTTGGTCCAGAGTAGGATGGCGATCACAAAGGAAAAAAGGGTCAACGCTTCGATGAATGCAAGGGCCAAAATTAGGGTTGTCCGGATATCCCCGGCCGCCTCAGGCTGCCTGGCAGTCCCTTCCATGGCCGCTCGCGCAGCGATCCCCTGGCCGTACGCCGAGCCGAAAGCAGCCAGGGCTACAGCCAAAGCCACACTTAAATAACCCATTCTCAATTACCTCCCAAAATTAATGTTTAATGTCCCTGGACAAAGCTGGTAATATAAACCACGGTCAGCAACGAAAAGACCAGGGCTTGAATGAGACCCATAATTATCCCCAATATCTGCACCGGAACAGGCACAATCAGGGGAATCAACAGAAACAGCACCGCCACCACCGTCTTCTCGCCAAACATGTTCGCAAAAAGACGGAGAGAAAGGGATACCGGCTTGACCAGCTCTTCAATAACGTTTAATGGAAACAGGGCAGGATTGGGCTGGAAAAAATGCTTGATGTAACCCCACAGCCCTTGCTTTTTGATCCCGATGAGCTGCACCAGGACAATGGTGACCACGGCGAAGGCCACCGTGGTGGACAGGTCTGTCGTCGGCGGTTTCATCCCCGGAATCAACCAGGAGAGATTCAAAAAAAGGATAAAGATAAAGAGTGTCCCCGCCAGCGGCAGATATTTCCGCCCCTCTTTGCCCATGTTGCTCTCCAAGAGGTCATAGAAGAACTCGGCGACCATTTCCAAAAGATGCTGGGCGCCCCTGGGAACAATGCTCAATCTCCTGGTAAGAAGATAAGCCAGGGGCAAAAGAATGGCCATGATTATCCAGGTGTTGACCACGGTAGTGGTTACGGGAATGGAACCCAGATGAAAGACAACCGACGGTTGAACTTTTTCCAGCACTCCCTGCAAAGCTTCAAAGTTCAATTAAGCTGTTCCTCCTTTCCTAAAGATAATCAGGATTGATTGGCCCATGTACGTGAGCACTTGTAAAAGAAGACCGGTGAAGACACCTAAAAGAAAAAGTTTTCCCCCCAATATGGAAAGCCCCAAAAGGCTGAAAAGGATCAGCATTCTGATCAGCGAACGGATGATGAGCCTGTTAGTGGCTTTTTGAGGGGGAACTCCATCTGTATTGGAAACCGCAAGCATCTGCCAGCGGTAAAGAAGCCAGGCGACAGCGGCAGCCAGGACCACTCCCAGGGCATAAAGACGGTAGCCCAGTATTAACGCGGCCAGGACAATGCCCGCACCGAGGAAGGCCATCGCTTTTTCTGTATGATTAATGCTATTGCCGCCCGGTTCCATCTTCTGTTCCAGTTCCCTTCTTGCTCCTCTTATTGCTTTTTATTTATACAGTAATAGAGTTCTACTAGATATCCCTTTTTCCTTCTCCATTTTGACTATTATCGCTAAATCCTTCATTTTGTTTCTTTTCTTCTAGTTTTCCCTTTTTATTTAGTTCATTTAATTTTGATAATTCGCTCCACAGATTATAAAATCCTGCCCCCACCCCTAAAAAGATACCGAGGAGCAGGAATAGCGGTGTGCTGCCCAGGCGGCGATCAAGCCAGAGTCCACCGTAGACCCCCAATAAAATGGTCAAAACCATGGTAAGTCCGAAGGAAATAGCCAGGTTGATATAGCGTGCATGCTTAATCCATTTTCTTTTATGGGCCATTTAAATAAACTCCCCGGGATATATATATCCCTAAAACGCAGGTGAAGCGTTCTTCAAGACCGCCCGGGCCTTTTGGGAAGGGTGCTGCCCGGAGGGGCCGGCCGGTAAATAATAATTACCACCACACCGTGTCTACCGCCCCGGCGGGAGCCGCTTACCGGTCCGGGCTTGCAGCAGTACCGTTGCCTGGGCGGCGATCGCCTCGCCCCGTCCGCAGAAACCCAACCCCTCGGTGGTGGTCGCTTTAACAGAGACAGCGCCAAGAGGAAGCTCCAGTGCTGCGGCAATATTCGCTTTCATACTATCGATAAAAGGAGCAAGCAGAGGCGCCCCGGCTATGACAACCATATCGGCATTGCAAACCTCATAGTTTTCAGATGAAACCAGTTCCAGCACCTCGGATAAAAGCTTCACGCTGGAAATATTCTCAAAACGCCGGTCGCCGGGAGGAAAATAGGACCCGATATCCTTCAACCCCGAAGCGCCAAGCATGGCATCCATGAGGGCGTGCAGGAGCACATCGGCATCGGAATGCCCGTGAAGACCGCGGTGAAAGGGAATTTTGACCCCCCCCAGAATCAAAGGCCTTCCCTCTTCCAGCCGGTGCAGGTCAAAACCGATCCCTACTCTGAACAGATCTTACCCTCCCTCCAGGAGAGCCCCGGCGAAAAGGAGATCTTGCTGCTGGGTCACCTTGATATTGGCGGGACTGCCGGGGACAATGTAGACTGTTTCTCCCACCAATTCCAGCAGGTACGCATCATCGGTAGCTTCAATTCCCAGCGCATGAGCCTTTTCGTAAGCCCGGCAAATCAGATCGTGACGGAATATCTGGGGGGTTTGGGCGCGGCGGACTGTTTCCCGGGGAACAGTCCCCTTGATGAAACCGCCAAGGGAGACCTCCTTCAAGGTATCGGTAACCGGAATTACCGGAACAGCCGCCCCGTATTTACAAGCCGCCTTGAGGACAGCTTCAAAAAGCTCGCTGCTGACAAAAGGGCGCACCCCATCATGAACGCAGACCATCTCCGCCTCCCGGGAGAGCGCCTGAAGCCCCAGGTACACAGAGTCCTGCCGCCGCTTCCCGCCTTCAACAAAGATAATTTTTTCAAGAGAGCAAAAAGGCTTGATCGTGTCACGGGCCAGGGCGGTATCGTTTTTCGGAATAATCACTACAATCTGCCCCACCGCCCGGTGCTTGATGAAAGTTTCCAGGGCACGGGCCAGTATGGGAATGCCCCCCAGTGGAAGATACTGTTTTTTTATACCGCCGCCCATGCGCAGTCCTTTTCCCGAAGCGGCAATGAGAGCAGCTACCTTCATCGCTATACTCCCGATACTTTTTCTACGCTACTTTTTGGCTTGGCAAAGATCATCCTCCCGGCTGCGGTCTGCAGCACGCTGGTAACGAGGACCTCTATGGTTTCACCGATGTGCCGTTTGCCGCCCTCGACCACGATCATGGTTCCATCGTCCAAATAAGCCACGCCCTGGCCGATCTCCTTACCGTCTTTGATGATCTGTGCACTCATCTCCTCGCCGGGCAGCACCACCGGTTTCACCGCGTTGGCCAGTTCATTGATATTCAACACGGTGATCCCTTGCAGCTCACATACTTTGTTCAAGTTGAAATCATTGGTGATAATCTTGCCGTTTAGCACCTTGGAAAGACGGACCAGCTTGCTGTCAACCTCGCTCAGCTCTTCAAAATCGCCTTCATAGATTTGCACGGGGATATCCATCTCTTTTTGGATCTTATTCAGGATATCCAGCCCGCGCCGGCCCCGGTTTCGCTTGAGCAGGTCTGGAGAATCGGCAATATGCTGCAGCTCTTCGAGAACAAAACCGGCTACGACAATGACCCCTTCCAAGAAACCGGTCTTGCAGATATCGACAATCCTGCCGTCAATTATAGCGCTGGTATCGAGTATTTTAAAGGTCTCATTATCGGCGGCTTCAAAAGCCCGCGCGCTGCGGTTGAAAAATGTAGTAAGAAAAGAAAACTCCTCTTTGCGGCTGAGGATAAAGCGCACCCCGAAAAAAACAAGGCCCAGGGTAATCAAAAGGGCGATATAACCGCCGACATGGGGTATTTTATAAAAGGGATAGCTGATCAACAAGCTGAGCAGTAGAGATACGATCATCCCAAACACCACCAGGATAATATCCTGAGTGGGCACCTTTTTTAACCTGCTCTCACACCAATCCAAAACGCGCCGGCCCAAACCAACGATAGGCGGAGTAATAAAGTAAAAGAGAATGCCGAACAGACCGCCTCCGGCCACCGAATAAGTCCAGGGTGGAGGGGGTGTAAAAGCAACGCCGGAACCGCCGATCACGGTGATTAGTTCAGGAAATGCATGATAGGATAAGAGGGCGCCGGCGGTAATGCCGAGAAGCGTCCCGATAATTTGGAAAACCCTGCGGATCATGTTATCACCTCCCTCGGACAATATGAACCCGGTTTGGCGAGCATTAGAAACTTATTTAAGTAATTATAACGTATATTTTTAACTATAGGCAAGCCATATTATACATGCAATATAATATTGTAGTGTTGAAAAGGTCTTTGAAAGTGATGAGCCGGTGTGCTTATTCGGGATAACTGTCAAATATATTTTCCAGCGCGGTAATGATTTCAGATTGATCGATGCCCTGCACCAGGAGGAGCTCGCTGACCATAATTTGTTTTGAGTTTTCAAGCATTTTACGCTCGCCGGTGGAAAGCCCCTTTTCACGGTCACGTCGCGTCAGGTTGCGGACCACTTCGGCGACTTCGAGGATATCGCCGCTCTTTATTTTTTCCAGATGGTGCCGGTAACGGCGGTTCCAGTTTGAGGACATCTCGCCATTGGGGTTCCTGAGCACCGCGAATACTTCTTCTATTCTATTTTTATCGATGACCTCGCGAAGACCTACGCGAAGGATACTATCAACGGGAATCATTACTTTCATCTCTCCGACGGGCAGTTTCATTACGTAATATTTTTTGCGAACACCGAGAATCTCTTTCTCCTCAATTGCTTCAATTACCCCGGCGCCGTGCATGGGATAAACCACCCTGTCTCCGATTTCGAACACACTGTCAGCCTCCTTGCGCTCTTCCGACAATAGTAACACAGCGGCTCTGCAGTGTCAAATATGGGAAATATATCCACCCCCCGGCGCAAGAAACTTTTAGATTGCCTTTCACCCAAACCGCCAAAAATATGTTCCAGCCGTGGCAAAGGATCTATTTTAAAATGTTGCCGCGCTAAAGAAGGTTTTTGTGAACTTATGTTGAAACATAGTACCTTTAATGATCGTTCTTTGTAGATTATCGCTTATCTGCCATAATCCATTCTGCTCAACCTAAAAGAACGGTAATGATGGACCATCAAGGCGGGAGGAGGGGGCGCTAGGGGGGTAGTTTTATTTAAAAATAGAGGGTTTGGTTTTCAAGTTGTTTCACGAAACTTAAAAAGGGGGATTCGCTAGTGAAAAGTAGAAAGAGAGCGCTGTTTATATTTGCATCCGCTGTGCTCTGCCTGGCCCTGCTGATGGCCTTCGCAGGCTGCGCACCGGAGGATAAAAATGTTCTTAAAATCGGCATGGTCGGACCGCTGACAGGAACAGCTGCAGAATACGGGATTAATGTTTCCCGCGGCGTGGAAATTGCTGTAGAAGAAGCCAATGCCTCGGAAGAATTGGGTGAGATCACCCTGAAATTGTACTCGGAGGACACCGGCGGAGATGAGGCCGCAGCAGCCAATGCATTTACCAAGTTGATCGACCACGACGGCGTTCATGTTTTTGTTGGAGCAGTGTTAAGCGGTGAAACCCTGACCGGTGGACCTATTATCATGGAAGCTCAAATCCCGGCCATTTCACCATCCTCCACCGCTGTCGACCTGACCAAAGACAACCCGTACCTTTTCCGTAACTGCCTCTCCGATGACGACCAAATTGAGCAGATCGTAGCGTATGTTGTAGATGAGTTTGATCTGGACAAATTTGCCATCCTGTACACATTAAATGACTACGGCGAATCACTAAAGGAATCATTTGATGCCAAAGCCGGCAAGCTCGTCGAAGTTGTGGTTGTGGAAACGTTCCAAGATAAGGACAACGACTTCAGTCCACAGTTGACCAAGATCAAGGGGGAGTATGATCCCGACTGCCTCTATATCGCCGGATATTACACCGAGGCGGCAAAAATTGCTCAGCAGGCCCGGGAAAAGGACCTGGACGTACAGATACTCGGTGCGGACGGTCTGTGCAACATCAAACTGATCGAGATCGGTGGGGATGCCGTCGAGGGAGCCCTGGCCACTTCCGGTTTCTATGCCGATGATCCCGATCCGGCGGTGCAAAACTTTGTCGAAGCGTACAAGGAAAAATTTAACGAAGAGCCGGACATGTTTGCCGCCCAGGCTTATGACGCCGCCCGCATCGTCATCGAAGCGATCAAATCCAAGGGCGTTACCCTTGAGCATATTGGGGACGGCACCGTATCCGAGTTAATCCGTGAAGGGCTGGCCGATACCAAGGACTTCCCCGGCATTACCGGTAAAACCAGCATCGACGAAGATGGAGATACAATCAAGGATGTTTTGATCCTGAAGGTGGAAGGCGGCAAGTTCATCCGTATCGACAGGTAAAGAAGCGTGGCTTAACAACATATCGTCAGGGGGGAGGGCAAATCCTCTGCCCTCCCCCAAATTTGTTTTAGCGATCAGGAGTGAACGCATGTTAATTCAACAGTTGGTGAACGGTCTCATCTTGGGCAGCACCTACGCCCTCATCGCCCTGGGCTATACCATGGTCTACGGCATCATCGAGCTGATCAACTTTGCCCACGGCGAGATCTATATGTTCGGCGCCTTTGTGGGGTTGATCCTGGTCACAGCACTCAAGATCCCCTTTATTCTGGCTTTTTTGCTGGCCATGGCCGCCGCCGCCCTACTGGGGATCACTGTTGAGTACCTTGCTTACCGCCCCCTGCGCCAGTCCTCCAGGCTGGCCGCACTGATCAGCGCCATCGGGGCCTCCATATTTTTATCGAACCTGGCCCTTCTGATCATGGGTGCGCAGCCCTATACTTTCCCCAGCCCTATTGAGCCAAAGGTTTATAAAAGTTCACTGTTTATCATCTCCAATGTAGAAATAATTGTTTTGGTATCATCTCTTTTATTGATGATCGCACTCACGATATTTGTCCAGAGAACAAAAATCGGCAAGGCGATGCGAGCCACGGCACAGGATCGGGAGACGGCCAGCCTCATGGGGATCAATATCAACAAGATCATCACGATCACTTTTGCCATCGGCTCGGCCCTGGGAGGCGCCGCCGGGGTGATGGTGGGGGTCTACTTCCGCACGGTTACCCCGACGATGGGGCTCATGCCCGGGTTGAAAGGCTTCGTCGCCGCGGTCATCGGGGGGATCGGCAATATCCCGGGGGCCATGCTCGGCGGTATCGCCCTGGGGATCGCTGAAGTAATGGGCGCCGCTTATATCTCCTCGCAGTACCGCGATGCGGTCGCCTTTGC
>JAAZIE010000232.1 GCA_012510305.1 Bacillota bacterium
ATGGCCCCCTCCTTCAACAAAAACCGCCGCTTATAACCAGGTAGCCCAAGTAAATTGCACCCAGGACGATGAGCAAAATCAAGGCTGCTTTCCGGATAAACTTCTCTTTCGCGCCCGTCTCGCTTTGAAAGGAAAATCCGATCTCCTGCAGCTGTCCTTTATTTTCCCGGTATAAAAATATGCCCTCCGTCTGGAAAAACAGGTAGTCCAACAGCAGTTCCCGGCGCAAGGCTTTCCAGTTAAGCGGCCCCTCGCCCTTGACCATCTTGACCAGGTAGTTTTTACCCTTTCGGGAAACAATAAAATCTCCTTCATGAAAAAAGCTCTTTTGTTTCCCATCCAGGCTCATGGACACCGGCAGGGACGGGTGTATTTCCGCCAACCGGTACCCGCTGTCCTGCAGCTTATGCCAGGCCTTCTGTTCCCTGCGGGTCAGCGGACGATCTTCCCGGCGCAAGGGTTTTTTTACTTTCTTACGTTTTCGGTTAAAAAGATAAATGAGCAGATAGGAACCGGACAAAAGCAACAGCCATATATAATCCTGCCGGCGCAAAGGATCACCACCCGGCGATGAACTATATCTTATATTCGCCGGGACTGCGTCAAATCCTTTAGCGGCGGTTTACTTTACCAGTTCGCGGTGCGCCCGCTCCACCACCGCAGCGATCTCCTTTTCCAAGCCGCCGGCACAGGCGCATTCTCCCTGCCGCCGCTTCCAGAAAACAAAGTACTCCCGGTTGCCCTTGGGGCCGGGGAGGCGGGAATAGCTGAGCGCCGCGGTGCAATAGCCGGTTTTGCAGGCAAACCCGGCCAGCTCCGAGAGCACTTCACGGTGCAAACGGGGATCGCGGACCACACCTTTCCCCCGGCCGGCCTCGCGCCGCCCCACTTCAAACTGGGGTTTAACCAGGGCCAGCACTGCCGGAATCTTGTTTTCTTTAAGTACCGGCAAAACCAGTTTGAGCGAGATGAAGGAGAGATCTACCACGGCCAGCTCCGGTCTCCAGGGAAGATCCCCGGTCTGCAAGTAACGCACATTGCAGCGCTCCAGCACGGTGACCCGCCGGTCTCGCCGCAGTTTCCAGTCCAGTTGCCCGTAGCCCACATCGAGGGAGACGACCCGGCGGGCACCCTGCTGGAGCAGGCAATCGGTAAAACCCCCCGTGGAGGCACCCACATCGATCACCGAGAGCCCCTGCACGGTCAAACCGAGATCGCACAGCGCGCCGGCAAGCTTGTTCCCTCCCCGGCTCACATAGCGGCGCTCCGGTTCCCGGAGTTCAATATCCGCGTCGCAGGCGTACTGAACACCCGGTTTGGAGCATACTTTCCCCTCCACCAGAACCTGTCCGGACATGATCTCTGACCGAGCCCGGGCACGGCTAATCCCCGGGAAACGCTTCATCAGCAGCAGGTCCAGCCGCTCGCGCTTTTTTGATTCTTTCAAATGACATCCTCTTTTGCTTTCAATCCCGTGAAAGAGAGCGCGGTTCGAAAAATTCC
>JAAZIE010000233.1 GCA_012510305.1 Bacillota bacterium
CATAAAATAACACCCCTCCATTTATTAAGATCGCCGTGTTTGCTATAACTTGTTAACATTGTCTCTTCTTGATAAACACTGAGTTTTCCTGCAATTTGTGATAATAATACTTTTATATTCTTAACCGGATATCTCATCTCTGCTACGGCGCCTCATCAGATAGAAGAACGCTCCCAGCGCCGCAACCAGCAAAGTCATAGCTAAAACATATTGCCAGGTTAAAAACTTCTCTCCGCCACCGCTTGATTGCTCTTCACCGGCTGCTTCATCCCCCGTCGCCGCAGCGCCCCCTCCGCCAGGCTCACCTTTGCCCGGATAATCCACCCCCGCCACCGCACTCGACTTATAGATACCCACTGCAGAGGCTCCTTCGCCGTCAGCTTTGCTTTCCCCGGTGTCTGAAACCACAACGAGTGGACGCGTATGCTCATCGCATACCCCCAACCCCTCGATCACCGGCGCCAGCTCCCCGCCCTTTTTCAAAAGAAAAGTAACGTGGCAGAGCGCCCCGTCTTTGGATAACGCTGCCCCCGTGGAGACCCAGGTAACCGCTACTGTATCCTCGGCATAGGCTTCATTGTAAACGAACAGGGCCCCGTCGGAGAGGAGCTCCCCCTTCGTTACCTTTTTGGGCTCGGCTACAGCGGGATCGTAAACCAGCTTGAGCTCACCGCCGGCAAAACCCTCAATGCCCGGAATCTCCGAGATCCCCTCTACCTGTACCGTTACGGTAACCTCATCCCCGGCCTTGCCTTCAATGGGATCAACGGATACCGTTGCACCCCCGGCGGCACTAAGAGAGGAGCTCAAGCTGATCATCAGGCAAAAGAGCACTCCTGTGATCCATATCTTCTGTTTTTGCATCTTTGCTCACCCTTGATCAGTAATGCATCTCCTGGAAGATGTTCTCCAGTTTTACTGAAAAACCTTCCTAAAATCACAAAGTTTTGCATTCTGCAAACAAGTTAGTCAAATCAGCAGTTTGCCGGCACCCTTGGAACAATCCCCTTGACACCAACAATAATCTTGACCAGTCTGGAGATTTGTTCCTTAAGGTACTTAACTCCCCTGGATACCATTCAACTTTCGTCAGCTTTGTCTCTGGGCGATAAAACATTTTTTGTTTGCTCCGATCTTAAACTGTTGCATCTGGCAAAGTACTATGGCCTGCAAACCCTAAATCCGGCAGAAGAGGATTGGCTGAAAGACCTGGGAATATAAAACTCAATATTCTATCTCAAAAGGTGGTCTTAAATCGCTGTAACGAGCGTAATCGATGAGCTGATCATGGAGCAGCCTGCCGACCAATATACAAGGTGCAATGCCGATACTTTGCGCGTATTCCCTGATGACACGCTTATCCTTGTAATTGTACTCCTGTACAAACTTGGCATACTGAATGCCGGGAATCAGATATTCGGCGGCAGCCTCGTCGGCTTCATCTTCGCAACTTTTATGTTCATAACTGATCCTGGATATCTTTCGGGTGTGCTTGATCAGATGCGCCAGCTCATGGAAGAAGGTAAACCAGAAGATATCTGCCCGCTTCCCCCGTACGGTCAACGCGATCATGGGGTTGTCCCGGCGCCATAGCGTAGCGCCGCAGATATAGGTCTTTGACAGCGATTGAACCAAAACCAGCGCCACACCGCACGCTGCGCATAACCTTTGCACCTCCGGAAAAAACACCGCCGCATCTTCAAAAGTTAACTCTCTGAACCTGCTGATATGGTTTTTCAGCCTGGCCCGGCTAAATTTCCCAACATCCGCAGCCAGTCCTTCCAGTTCCGCCTTCTTCAACCAAGCCATCACCGCGGGATCGGAGACCGTACCGACAGGCTTATGTTTTCTGAATAGAACATTGGCGGCCTCCGGAATAGCACTTAAAGCAGCAACGCCAAAAAAACCCCTTAAGTTTATAACCCTTTCCCGCCGTTTACCCGTTGCCGGCACCCACCTTAAATCACTCATCTCTTTGTAGGGCATCTGTTTCAAATATGCCAGATCGGCGGCCATGTCCGCCTCTCTCTTCAGCCTTGCCTTGGTCAATTGATAGTTTGTCTCCAGGTTCATCCAAAACTGCGCCCCCGGCCCCAGTACCGTTTCCAGCTTCAGCGCCGTTTCGTAGGTGATGGAATCCTTGCCATTGAGCACATTGCTGAGG
>JAAZIE010000234.1 GCA_012510305.1 Bacillota bacterium
CATGATCGCGACAACGAGGGCCGTTTTATTGCCGTTGTTACCCTGCTTTGTCTCGGCCTTCGCTCCAGATTGGGCAAAGCCGCACCGGTAACAATACTTTTCTCCTTCCTCCAACTCGGCCCCACATTTTCTGCAAAAAAGCACTCCGATCAACCCCTAATATAAATTGGGACCATTGCGAGCATTGATCCTGGGCGATATATTTACTGCTTGGTTATGGTTATAGAACCCGGTACAGTAAGGAGTGGCTTTCGACAAAATGCTATTAAATTCCTGCCGGATGACAGAAAAAATGTTAAATTTAAATCTATCTGTAAGCAGGCGGGAAATATTTAGGCGGGTAGGTTGACAAATACCAACGGCCGGGTTAGAATAAAACGCAGGTTTAAAATAGCCGTTTAAATCATATCCATACATAGTAACCGGCACGGCACAACTCGGAGGAATTATTTTAGATGACCTGGCTTGGCAAAATCGTGATCAAATACCGCAAGGCGATCATTATCACCAGTATCGCTCTTCTTTTTCCCGCAGCAATTGGGTTTTTTTTCACCCAAACAAATTACGATATACTTTCGTACATGCCCGATGAGTTCAACTCAAAACAGGGTGAACAGGTGCTGGAAAAAGAGTTCGCCCTCTCGGGCCTGGGCTTGATCGTGGTGCGCGAAAAACCGGGCTGGCAGATCGAAGCGCTCATCTCCAAAATCGAAGCCCAGGACGGTGTGGACCGGGTTTCCTGGCTGGGCGATTACGCCGATATCTATGTGCCCGTTGAATTTATCGAACCGGTGATAAAAGAGCGGTTTTCCACCGGAGACAGCGTCCTTCTGCAGGTGCAGTTTACAGAAAATGCGCGCTCGAAGAAAACAAACCTGGCGGTGAACCGGATCAAAGAGATCATCGACGGTGATGAAGATATCCTCTTTGGCGGTGAGCCGGTTATTATCAGCGAAATGCAGGAGGCTGTCGACAAGGAGATTCCCATCTACGCTGTTATTGCGGTGATCCTGATCCTGCTTATCCTCAACCTGTCGATCAGCTCCTACTTGGACCCCCTTCTATTCCTGGTTTCTGTGGGGGTGGCGGTGCTGCTGAACATGGGGACCAACATCTTTTTGGGCAAGATCTCCTTCATTACCGCCTCCATTGCCGCGGTGATGCAGCTGGGAATTTCACTGGATTACTCTATTTTCCTGATGCACCGCTTCGAGGAAGAAAAATATAAATACGATTCTATCGAAAAGGCGATGGAATCTACGGTAAACAAGACCGCAACGGCGATCGCCTCCAGCGCCCTTACCACCATCGGCGGCTTTGCCGCCCTGACGGTGATGCAAAACGGAATCGGCCGGGACCTGGGTATGGTCCTGGCCAAGGGGATCGCGATCAGCCTCATCGTAAACCTGACCCTGCTGCCCAGCCTTCTATTGGCCCTGAACAAGGTGAGCGGGCGGTTCAAACACCGGACCCTGCTCCCTTCTTTCAAGCCGCTCTCAAAATGGATTATCCGGGGCAGGTGGGGTTTGCTCATCTTTTTCGCTTTGCTGCTGCTGCCTTCTTTTTTAGCCCAGGGCAAGGTAAAATACTATTATTCCAACGAACATTACCTGCCGCGAACCTCCACGGCAGTAGAGCAAACCAAGGCCATAACCGAAGAATACGGGGTGGCGGAGGTGATCTATGTGATCACCAGGGATGAAGGCCGGGTCCGGGAGCACCAGCTGGTCAACAGCCTCAACAAAATTGACGCAGTGGACTCGGTGGTGGCCATTTCAGAGCAGGTGGACCTGGCGATCCCCGAACCGGTGATCCCGGAAGAGGTCATCAGCGAATTTACCGGGTCGGATTATCGCTACTGTCTTGTTTTTTTGAAAAGCCTGGAGGAGGAGCAGCTGGTTTTCGAGGCTGTCGATGAGATCAAGCACGCTGCAGGCAAGATGCACGAGCACTACTATGTCACCGGCCCTTCGGCGATGACCCGGGACCTGGCTTCGCTGGTGGATACCGACGCTCGCAATGTGGCTATTGTTTCAATTATCTGTATCGCCCTGATCATCGGGCTCAGTTTCAAGTCCTTTTCAATCCCCCTGATCTTGATCTTGGCCATACAGCTGGCGATCTGGGTCAACCTCAGCTTTACCTATTTTCAAAACCAGACTGTCTCTTCGCTGACCCCGATGATTATCGGGGCGATTCAGCTGGGCGCAACGGTGGATTATGCGATCCTCTTTGGACTGAGATACCGGGAAAATATTTTTCTCTTTGAGCGCAGGGTCGACGCTCTCAGGCAAACGATTGAAGATACAGGGCAGAGTATCCTCACCAGCGCCATGACGCTGGCATCGGCGACCATGGGCATCGCCATGGTGGCCAGCATCAAGACCACAAGCGAGATGACCATGCTTATCGGCAGGGGCGCACTCATCAGCATGGTGGTCATCTTTTTTGGCCTGCCCCCGCTTTTTCTCCTTAGCGAAAAACTGATCCGCAGAACTACATCCGGCTGGCCCCCAGCGCCGGTAAAAGTAAAAAAGAGTTCGACCACAGCGCCGGTGGGCAAACCGGGGCCTTAAAGCAAAGGATGTGCTGTGGGTATTAATTTGAAATGTTAACCGGGAGGCTGCATAAATGAAAATCATTAAAAAGATGATCAAACCGCTGCTGTTTATCCTTGGATCAAGCCTGGCCATCGGGGCTGCCCTCTTCTTTTTCATCGCTGCACCGAAAAGCGATGGGGAGCTTGATCGCGAAACCGCACCTTCGCCGGGACAAGAGCTGGCGGGCGGCGCAGCCGGGGAAACCCCGGCCTGCAAGAATGAAACTGTCTACGTGGTGCTCGATCCCGACGGCAAGGTGGTCGATCAGCGGATCGTCAACCGGATCTACCAGTGTGAAAATAAAAAGGCGCAGAAGATCAAGGACCATGGAGACTATCAGGCAATCAACAATATGACCTCGGAGGCAGCCCCCGCGGTAAAAGATGAGGTGGTCCTGTGGGACAGCTCCCTGCTCCAGGAAGGTGATATTTACTACGAAGGGATTATCGACAAAGAGCTGCCCGTGGATTTTGAAATCGAGTACTACCTGGAGGGCAAGAAGGTAAAAGCCGCCACCCTGCCGGGCAAAAGCGGCGCCCTGCAGATCGTGATCAGGATAAAAAACAAGCTGCTCGCTGAAAACACGGTTGCCTACCGCAGCTACCACGGGGAAAGCGTCCGGAAAGAAGACCCCAACTATGTTCCGCTCCTGGTGCAGGGCACATACACCGCCGACCTGAACCGGTTCTCTGAAATCAGGGCCACCGACGGGGCCGGGGTTATTACGGGGCAGAGCATGAATATCAGCTTCATGGCCTTTCCCTATCCCGAAACAGAGATCGTTTTGAGCATGGTGGGAGAGGATATTGAACTGAGCCAGATTATGATGGTGATTATGCCCCAGCTGCCTCCCATCCCCGAAGTAGACCTGGAAGATGATCTTACCGAGATGCTGGAAGGGATTATCGCCATGGAGGAGGGGCTCAACGCGCTTTACGAAAGCGCCGATCAAATTTACGGGGGGCTGGACC
>JAAZIE010000235.1 GCA_012510305.1 Bacillota bacterium
AGGTAAAAGTGGGCACGTTATCCTTCACCAGGATCTCCTTGCCCTTGGCCAGGGTTTTGCCGCCCATATAAACGGCCAGGACCGGCTTCTCGGGGTATTTATCTTTGTACTCCAGGATTGTCCGGGCGGTTTTATCAGGCTCCGTAACAGCAGTGGGGCTGAGAATCAGGATAATACTGTCTACGTTTTCGTCTTCATACACCTTCTCCAGGGCGAAGCGAAACCGGTCCACCCGGGCATCGCCGAGCACATCGATGGGATTATAAATATTGGATTCCGCCGGTAGGTTTTCACGCAGCTGATCGATGGTGGACTTGTCGAAGCGGGCCATCTTCAGCCCGCTTTTCTCAATTGCATCGGTGGCGATTATCGCCGGCCCGCCGGAATTGGTGATGATCGCTACACGGTTACCCTGGGGCAGGGGCTGCGTAGAGAAAGCCCGGCCCAGGTCAAAAAGATCGCTCATGTTGTCAGTTCTTAAAATACCGCTTTGCTGGAAAGCAGTATCGTAAGCACGGTTGCTTCCGGCCAGGGCGCCGGTATGAGAACTGGCTGCCTGTGCTCCCGCCGTGCTGGTCCCCGATTTTAAAATCACAATCGGTTTGACCTTGCTCGCTTCGGTGCAGATGCGCACAAATTTTTCGCCATCTGTGACATCCTCGGCATAAACAAGAATCACCCTGGTGTTGGGATCGGCGGCGCAGCTTTCGATAAAATCGCTCTCGTTTAGGTCGGACTTGTTGCCCAGGCTGATAAAACGCGAAAAACCGAGTCCGGCCTGAAAACTCCAGTCGAGGATGGCGATAACCATGGCCCCGCTTTGTGAAATAAAAGAGATATTGCCCTTGTCGGGAAAACCGGCGGCGAAAGACGCGTTGATCGGGCTGTGGGTATCCATCAGCCCAACGCAGTTCGGACCCACCAGGCGGATATTATATTCTTTGCCCACGGCCTGGAGCTCGCGTTCCAGCTTCAGACCTTCCACGCCCACCTCTTTAAAACCGGCGGTAATGATTATAGCTCCTTTAACCCCCGCTTCACCGCATTCCCGGAGGACCTGAACGCAAAATTTTGCCGGGACCGCGATGACCGCCAGATCCACCGTCCCTTTGACCTTGTCGATTGCGGGATGGCAGGGTAGGCCCAAAATCTCTTTTTCTTTCGGGTTGATCGGATGGATTTTGCCTTTGTAACTGCTTTTCACCAGGTTATCGATAATAGCATAACCAATTTTTTGTGGCGAGGCGGAAGCGCCGATCACTGCCACCTGTTTGGGGTTGAATAAAAAATCTAGATCGCTCACTAAACCCACTCTCCCTTTCTGCAAGTCCTGATGCATCGGTGCTCTCTATATAATAAGCTATAAGCTAACCGGTTAGCAAGGAGATGGCTTAATGATAAAATCTTGACGCGATTTACCCTTCATTGACTTTTTAGCGAGCTTTGCTAAAATTAATAGCGGTGCTTTATCAGCCCGGGGCAAGATAATTACAGCCCGTGATTTTGCTCCCGCCCGGCTTGCGGGGGAGCTGGCCGACAGCCGGGAGAAGTCCCCGGTGCCGGGACCGGGGGAATCTGGTTGACGGAGTATTTACGGCACCGATGAAACAAGGGAGTGATTCTGATCAGTACAAGGCAGCAGACATTTATAATGGTTAAACCCGACGGTGTACAGCGTAATCTGGTTGGGGAAATAATCGGCCGGCTGGAGAAAAAAGGGCTTCAGCCCGTGGCGATCAAGATGATGCAGATAAAACCTGGGCTGGCCGCACGACATTACGGTGAACACGAGGGCAAACCTTTTTACGAAAGCCTGCTCAACTTTATCACTTCAGGCCCGGTTGTGGCGATGGTCTGGGAGGGGGACAACGCGGTAGCGGCAGCGCGAAAGCTGATCGGCGCCACCGATCCGCAGGAGGCCGACCCCGGGACGATCCGGGGGGACTTGGCCCTTTTTACTGGAAACAACCTGGTTCACGGATCCGATTCTCCGGAGAGCGCCCGGCGTGAGATTCAGCTCTTTTTCGAAAATGAAGATATTTGCACCTACAAGCCGTCCCTCGACGCTTGGGTCTACGGCGACTAGCCGGTGGCCGGATCGCCTCGGCGAAGAGCGTAGAGCCCTTTTGGCATGGTTTTGGGCGGCCCTTTCGCTTTCCCGTATTTAATACTATAATGGGAGGGGATGCCTTTGCCCGAAAGGGAGGTGACTGTAATAAATAAGCAGGCAAAATATGCTCTTGTTTTAACGGTGTGCATGATCGCCCTGCTCAC
>JAAZIE010000236.1 GCA_012510305.1 Bacillota bacterium
CCGCTGTATCGCTTCCCAGGATCACCGCGGCTTCGGGATAGAGCCGGCGGATCTGGCGGGAGATCCGCTGCTCCAACTCGCGGTTGCGGTGAGAAAATTTCGCCACCACGGCAATATGGCGGATCTTTTTTTCCCGAATATCCCGGACCGCCTTTGCCACCTGGGCTTCCGAGATCTTCTCGGTAATATTGCCCCTGAAATCGATTTTGCCCTGGAGAAAGTAGGTGTCCGGGGCGATCCGGTAAAAATCAAAAGGAAGCCCCCGGCCGGGGACAAGGACCAGGGCGGTTCTGGCTCCGCTGCGCGTAGCGAGCAGGTTGGTTACCAGGGTGGTGCTGATCACCAGGCGCTGCACGGCTGCCGGATCTTCCCCCTCCAGCAGCTCATCGAGCACTTCCAGGATCGTCTCCGTCAGGGCGTCCGTCCGGCTGGGCTTTTTCACGCTTTTCTTCATGGCCCCGTTTCTGAGCAGAACCCCATCGGTGGAGGTCCCCCCCACGTCAATTCCAAGAAGCATCACCGACCACCTTCCATCTAAAAATAACCTTCGGCCTTATTCTACCACATTTACCGCTCCGTGGTATTTTGTGAGCTAAAACCACCCTCCCCTTGGCCCGGACCCCGCCTTAACGCGTGAGATCCTTCGGCCTACGCCCTCAGGATAACAGAAAAAGGAGCTACAACGCCGGCAAATGGAGTGAGTCAAAGTCACCGTCCCCTTGACTCATCCTCGGAAGGGTTCCGGGCGGCGGGTGCAGAATAAGAAGGGGATCAATGTTATATCACGAGAAGGAACAAGAGACCGGCATATTGATGAGCAAACAGGAGCTGTACCAGGGAATAAAAGGCGCCTTCCCCATTGTTCTGGGATATCTACCGCTGGGATTTGCCTTCGGCGTACTGGCCAGGGATGCGGGGCTGTCGTTGATCCAGGCCGTTTCCATGTCCGCCCTCTGTCTTACCGGTGCCGGCCAGTTTATCGCCGTGGGGATGAGCAAGGCCGGCGGATCGCTTATCGCCATCATCCTGACCAACGTCCTGGTCAACTTGCGCTACGCCCTCTTTGCCGCCTCCACGGTTCCCCATTACAAGGAGAGGCTCTCTCCCGCTGTCGCCACCGCTCTTTCCTACGGTTTAACCGATGAGGTTTACGCAGTTTCGATGAACCGCTACCGCACCCACCGGGCTACCGCTTCGTACCTGGCCGGGCTCGTCTTCACCGCCCACCTCTCCTGGGTGGGCAGCACTTTTCTCGGGGCGGCTCTCGGCCACTTTATCGGCAATACCGAACAGCTGGGAATGAATTTCGCCCTGCCGGCCATGTATATTTCGCTTCTGGTGATCCTGGTCCGGCGCAAAAGCGAGCTCTACACCGCCCTGGCCGCTGCGCTGATCGCCCTTTTGGTGGGCCATTTCGCTCCCGCAACCATGTCCACCAACTTCAACATTGTCGCCGCCACGCTGGCCGGGGCAACCCTGGGGGTGTTTTTCCGTGACTGAACTTCAGATCTGGCTCATGATTCTCGGTGTAGCCGTGGTCAGCATGGCCCCGCGCATCCTGCCCGTGGCTTTCTTTTCACGCCGGGAGATGCCCCCGCTGCTCAAAAAATGGCTTTCTTTCGTCGCTCCCGCAGTTCTCGGCGCCCTTACCGCCGTCTCCGTCCTCGCCCCCGCCGGCAAGATCGAGCTCACCGGAAGCAACCTCTACCTCTGGGCTTTTTTCCCCACGCTGGCGGTAGGGCTAAAGTCGAAAAATATCTTCCTCACCCTCCTCTCCGGAATTGTCTCCATGGCCCTGATCTACCATTTTATAGGATGAGCTTGCCGCTGCCGGGGATGCTCCCAGGAGCGCCTCTTTGAGCAGGGCAAACCCGGCCCGCGTCAGCGCAGAGATGGCCGGCAAATCCATCCCCGCGGCGAAAAAGCGCTCTTTACCGGGCGTCTTTATCAGAAGGTCGGCTTTGTTGCCGGCAACGAAAAAGATCTTGCCCTGCCGGCGGCAGTAATCGGCCAGGTAGCGACCGGCCCGATCGCTGAACTCGCGGACAGCGGGATCGCTGCAGCTCAGATCGAGCAGCATCAAGATAAAATCGGCCCGCTCCAGCGCCTGCAGGGTCAACCGCAGCCGGGAGCGCTCCCGGCGCGGCAGCGGTTCTGCTTGCTGCAGGGCGGCGGTGTCGATGAGCGCCAGGCGGCGGTAGGGCTTGATCAACCGGTGGACTGTAAAAGTGCGCACCGCCCCGCTGGCGCACCGGCCCCGCCCCACCATGAGCCTGCGCGCCCCGGCCGTGGATAAGAGCCCCCTCCCCCGCCTTCCGCCGCCGGCCTCGGTATAGCTAAGGCTGCAGGCACCGAGGTACTCGGCAAAATTGATACAGAACAGGGTCTTCCCCACCCCGGAAACGCCGATCACCGCCAGGCTCAGGTTCACTCCCGCACCACCACCAGGTCCGCCGCCTCGATGGTGATGAGCTCTTCCCGGCCGGGCCGCTCCTGCCTGCTCAGCCGCAGCGCCTGGCGGCGGATCGCTGTTTCGAGAAGGTTGCGCACCAGCCGGGCGTTGCTGAAATCAAGTTCGCCCTGCCGCCTCTCCAGGC
This sequence comes from Bacillota bacterium, assembly GCA_012510305.1. Lineage (GTDB taxonomy): Bacteria > Bacillota > Dethiobacteria > DTU022 > DTU022 > JAAZPQ01. The sequence goes on from JAAZIE010000236.1 coordinate 2,598, forward strand.
AGCTCTGCAGCTTCTCCAGGGCCGCCTCCGAAAACAGGTAATGGCGCTGCTGCGCCATCATGGCGGCGATCTCCAGAAGCTCGGCGATGCTGTAGTCGGGATAAGCAATTTGAATGGGAAAGCGGGAGCTTAAACCGGGGTTGAGGCTCAAGAAAGAAGACATCTCCCGGCGGTAACCGGCCAGGATGAGGACAAAATTATGGCGGCAATCCTCCATCGCCTTGACGAGCACATCGATCGCTTCCTTGCCAAAATCCTTGACCCCGCCGCGGCCCAGCGAATAGGCCTCGTCAACAAAAAGCAGCCCGCCCATGGCCTTGCGCAGCTGCTCCCTTGTTTTTAAAGCGGTATGCCCGATATACTCCCCCACCAGGTCGGCCCGCTCCACCTCCACCAGGTGCCCTTTCGTCAGCACACCCATCCCCAGAAAGAGTTTTCCCAGCAGCCGGGCCACCGTGGTCTTCCCTGTCCCGGGATTCCCGCTGAAAATCATATGTAAAACCAGCTGTTCGCATTTTAAATTGTACGCCTCCCGCCGGCGCCCAATCTCAATGTAGGCCTTGATCTCCTCCACTATTTTTTTTACTTCTGCAAGCCCCACCAGGCGGTTAAGCTCCCAAAAAGCAGAGGCGGTGGCGGCGCTGCCCGGCTCAGCCCCCGCCTCCGGCCGGGCCTTGCTCAACCGGTGAAGCGCCTCCAGGGTGCCCACCTCTCCTTTCTCAATTTTGCGGTAAAAATGAGGCCCCACCGGGTCGCGGGAGGGTTCGCCGGTCAGAAACATCTTGTTCTCTCCTTTATTAAAGCCCTTCTAGTATACGCCCACGGAGAGCGGAAGGGGAAAGGCGAGCCCAATAAAAAAGACACCGGCCGCGTGGAAGTGTCTTTTTTAGTCCGCTATGGATTTATTTCCGCTAAAGGTCCGCCGTATCACCGCCGTCAGGCTGCTGCAGGCTCACATTGCGCAGCGGAATTACGGTGGAGATGGCATGTTTATAGACCAGCTGTTGTTTACCTTCCACTTCAATGAGCACGGTAAATTGATCAAAACTGCGGATAACGCCCTTGATCTGGTAGCCGTTGACTAAAAATATAGTGGTCAGCATGCTCTCCTTGCGCAGCTGATTCAAAAATGTGTCCTGCAGGTTCACCGGTCCTTTCATCGACTGTCCCTCCATTTTTCTTTACCCGCTCTCTATTCTATTCTCTTTTAACCAAAGATTTCCTTTGCCGCACCGCTAATTTTATCGGCCCAGGCTTCCGGACCGCTTTCAGCGCAGCGATCCAGCCAGATAACCTCCCGCTCCCGCCTGAACCAGGTGAGCTGGCGCTTGGCCAGGCGCCTGGTCTGCTTCTTGATCTCACCCACCGTCTCCTCCCACCCCGCCTCCCCCTCGATATGAGCGGCGAGCTGGCGGTATCCCAGGATCTGCAACCCCGGTGAGCTGCGCGGGTAACCCCGCTCCAGCAGCCCCTTTACCTCCCCGGCGAAGCCGCGGGCCAGCATCCGGTCGGTGCGCTCCTCGATGGCCCGGTAGAGCTCCGGCCGGGGCAGGGTCAACCCGAACAGGAGCAGGCGGTACGGCCTTTCTTCCTGCTTTTCGGTCCGCTCCACCTGGCCTGAAATGGGGCTGCCCTCCAGGGTGAACACTTCCAGGGCCCTGATGATCCGGCGCCGGTCCCGGGGATGGATCTTCGCCGCCGCCGCCGGATCCAGCCTTTCCAGGCGCCGGTGAAGCGCACCCGCCCCGTGCCGGTCGGCCTCATCGGCGAGGCATCTGCGC
>JAAZIE010000237.1 GCA_012510305.1 Bacillota bacterium
CTCCCTTAACGATATCGGGATGGCTGTGGGCCAGGTGCAGGGAGAGCGTAGCCCCCATGGAGAGGCCGGCCACGAACACCGTTACGCACTGCTTCCTGATCTCCTCCAGCCCCGCCTCAGCCGAAGCGATCCACTCCTGGTACCTGTTATCAAGCATATCATCCACCCTGGTGCCGTGGCCTTTGAGCCGCGGCCCCACCACGGTAAACCCCTGCGCGGCAAGGTATTCACCCATCGGCCGCATGCTCGAAGGGTTACCCGTAAAGCCGTGCACCAGCAAACAGCCAACCTCACCCCCGGGAAAGGCAAAAGGCTCTGCACCGGGTATAATTGGACCTTCCATTGATCACAACCTCCTTGATTTCTTTAAAATTTTTCAACCGCTTCAGGAAAAAGTTTTTCTTTTACAGCACCCTACGCGAACTCGCTGCATTATACTTTATCTTTACTGAAATATATTTCTTGATTATTGACATAATTCCTGCCCGCCATGAAGTCTCCGGCATTTTTTAAGATTGTTTTATTGAAAGATAACTGCAACCGCCCGGTCACCGGGGCCGGCATGAAAGTTTACATTGATTTCACGTTCACTTCGGGGTAATATAATGAGGAGTGCGCCTGTAGCTCAGGGGATAGAGCAGTAGACTTCTAATCTACTGGCCGGGGGTTCGAATCCTCCCAGGCGCGCCATTTTTTTAAGAAAGCCTCCTACCCGCCTTTAAACTTCAGAAATATTTAAACCACGCCATCATCTGGGCTGACGGAACTCATAAAGTAAGAGTGATCTGTGAACCACCTAACCATTTTACGGATAGAGGCGCCCGCATTGAAATGCTTTGTCCTTTTTGCAAAAGGGTCTTCAGCGGTGATCTCTTCGGCCGCTCCGGTGAGTCAAAGTGTCCGTCCTTCCGACTCAATGCGGTGGAGTTCACCGGGCAGGAGCAATGGGTGCAGCCCCCGGGTAAGGGTGCCGGGGGTTGCGGCAAATGAGCGCAGCTTCTTACCCTTTCATTCAATTACATCCAGCAGACGGCCGGTATGGGCATCCAGGATAAAAAACAGGGTGACAGGAAAGTCTTCCGACCATTCATCTGCTTCCTCCACGATGATCTCCCAGAGCAGTTTTTGGTCCTTTGAAGCGCCGGATACAAACAATGTTTCTTTTACCGCCTGCGGCTGCGTCACCTGTTGCCGCGCCTCATCCAGGGCGATTTTGACGGCTTTCTTTTTATCTATGTCAGGCTTCGTCGAGACGGATACTTTGCCGCCATCATGTTTGGCAAAATAGGAGATCCGCCCGCTTTCCGCATGGACATGGACTCTTATCCAGCGCAGTAGAGCAGCGCCTGTGGCGGTATCGACAGCCCTCCATTCAAAACAATAATAGCTGCCGTAATCAGGCTTGCCTTCAATGATGATATCGCTGTCAAGCTCTTTTTTGACCAGCTGGAGGGTGGGATCATCGAAGAAGCTCACCTGTGAAGCGGCAGCCCTGGCAGTTTTCTTGGCGGCTTTTCGGCTGACGGAGATCTTTTCCGCAGGGGGCAGATCAACACTTAACCCCAGCAGTTTGCCCGTATCCTGATCGCACAACCTGACAATGGTGTTCCCCTCTTTATCTTTTCCGCGGTACTCTTCCAGGACCCCGCCCGGGTAATCGCGGGTGTCATGCAGCCGCTCCTCGACAGCGATGCCAATCAGGGGATCATCCCGCACCTCGTAGCCATCTTTGTGGTTTCCTTCTTCTTCGGCTTGCTTGGAAGCATTCACGACAAAGTGCTCATAGAGCAGATAGGCACCGCCGGCCAGCAAAAAAACGGATAGGGCTATAACAGCCCACGTCCGCCAGGGGAACCGGTAGCGAGACGGTTCGCGGTAGGGTTCACCGCAGTTTTGACAGAATTTATCGGTCTTATCCAGGGACGCTCCGCAACGGGGACAGTATCTCATTACCGATTACCTCCTCTGCCCGCCCCGGGACTTTGCGAGATACGGGGCGCAATGAGCAAAGCCAGCAGCGTCAAGGCCGACAGGATCATGAAAAACTCCAGGGTATTGCCGCGGCTGTAGGGGAGTCTCTCCCCCGTAGAAGCCACCACAAAGTATTGGCTCACTTCCTCGGGGATCTCTTGACCGTACAGCTCGACAGTCCACTCTCCCGGGTAGGGTTTTTCCAAGACCACGTAAGCGGGGCGCTCTGTGCGCCAGATCTTTAGGCCCCGGTAATCGCCGTCCACAATCTTTCCGGAGGGATCGCATAAGCGCAGATCAACGTGGCTGCCGGGCCAGTTCAGGTTAACGCGCAGCTCCGATTCGCCCCTGTCCAGGCTGAAGGCGCCAGCCTGCACCGCTTCATCCTGGCGAATATCACCGGTGAACTCACCCACTATTTCACCCGTCCCCTGCGACTGTGCCGTCAAAAAAATATTGGACAGGGCAAAGGCTCCCGTGCCGTAAAAATATTTTCCGCCCGTCACGGCGGCAATATCTTTCAGCAGCTCCTCGTCCAGATCCCCCGGATCGCCAAAACCGACGGTATAAACCGGGACCGTTCTATCCTGGTCCTGATCATCGCCGTCCTGTTCTTGCTCCACCAGGTATATCTCTTCCGCAACGCTGTCATGCTGGTACAGTTTTGGCTCCTCGGCCGTATAAAAATATATCCCCCGTTTTTTCTTAGGATTACGATACGCAGCATATTCACGGTAAAGTCCATCATTGAGATACTCCATAACATGGCAATACAGCACAGCATGGTTGAAACTTTTCCTGACAGATAAACCTTCCTTTAGCGCAAAGTCCCAGAAATACTCCAGAAAGGGGAGCATGGCTGATTCATTGGAATAACCTTTATTCCCGATAGCCGCCGAGGCGCCCTGTGATATAAAAGCCTGACATATATTGTTCTCATTGCCCTTTTCAAGAGCCGTTTTGCACCCCGCCAGGATAGCCAGCTTCATCCGGGAAAGGTTCTTACCTTCTAATTGTTTAATTTTGAGGTTGTCATTTCTAAACCAGCCTTTTTTAATAAAATTCAACAACATCTTGCTGCCATGACCGTTAAAATTGAAAACCGTGTCATTTTCCATCCTTCGCAGGGCTATATCCTTGGTATTCTCGTTATTGTATTCGGGTTCCAGGAATGTCGTCGCATTGTATCCTGCTTCACTGAGAAAACGTCCGCCCATTTCTGCCCAACCCCGGGTATTGACATCATATTCTCCGTAATCGAAACCGTACAGCGATGCCTGCGGGAGATTCTCCGCCCCGGCGCCAAGGGTTGCGTCCTGCTGCAGCCAGTCCATAATTTCCCTGGCGGAGCGGCCACAGTTTGCCATACCATCGGAGAGAAGGACCAGGTAGCCCCTGTTAAAATGGGCATTTTCCAGCTGATCATAGGCCTTTTCCAGACCGTCACCAATATTTGTTTCGTAAAGAGGCCCCATCTCGCCTACCTTTTGGCGCAGCAGATCAAAATCGTCGGTCAGGGGCTGAACCACCGAAGCGTAGGTATCGAATTCGACCAGGGCGGCCTGGTATGAGCGATCGGGCAGCGCGTCCTCCGTCTCCAGTATATCAAGCAGTTCGATGGCGGCAGCGCAGGCTGAGTCCATCTTGATGCCATCCTGCCAGTATGAATCCATGCTGCCGGAGACATCTATGACCATAACCACCGCCACGCGGTATATGCCGGACTCGCTCTCTTCCTCCTCGATCGCGCTGTCCGCACCGGCCGGCGATCCCTCTGAGCTCCCGATAGTAAAAAGGGACAGAAGCAAGACTATCAAGATGGCGAAAGAGGGCAGGCGACGCCGGAACCTATCCCGTTTATCTGTACGATACGCCATCATCTTCTTTAATCACCTCCGTGACAGCCGCATATTCCACGGTTTGTCAATCGCTAAAGGGTTTGTTACCTGAAAGCATCAGCGCCGATCCAACCTGCAAACAGCTTTAAATAACGGCAGAGCGCTCACCGGTTTGTTTTCTGAGCGCCTGCCGGATCACAATTCATCGATATACCATTTGCCCTCCCGCCTGATCAATTGTATTTCCATTGTATCTATAGTGGTGGAGTTGTCCCCGATAAGCTCAACCTCGACAGAAGCTGTGTCGTCATCCGACTCTACCACACGAATGACATGCTTCCTAACCTCCAAGCTTAAATATCCCTGGGTAATAAGCCCAAGACCGAGTTGTATTCCCATCATATCCTCTTCGTCAAATTGCTCAGGATCAAGAAGATCAATAATCCCCTCTGCATCACCCTCTTCCAAAGCAGTCATAAATTTCTCAACTGCCGCTTTCGGTGTGGATTGGCGGCCGCCGAAAGCACTAATGGCAGCAACAACAACAAGGACAAAAATGAGGGCGCCCGCAAGCGATAAACCCAGGATAAGAGGGCCTCGGCTGCGCCCCGCTCCCCTTTTGGAACCGGACCCTGACTCGATCTTTTCACCGCAGTTCGGGCAAAAGCGTTCGCCAACTTCAATTTTCGACCCACAACTCGTACAAAACAACGTAATACCCCCTCCCGGTCGTCAGACCAATTGAGTGCCAAGCCGACGCTGTCAGCTTATTTCCGGACCACATGCAGCCTGCGCGGAATTCCACTCCCCGTGGGAACCCCGGTCTGCAAGAAAAACATACCGCTATCGCAGAAACAACGTCTTACTCTTCTTCCGCTTCCTCCTGCTCCACTGCTGGAGGTTCTTCTATTTTGGCGCCGCATTTGGGGCAGAATTTGGCATCCGGTTTTAAGACGCTTCCGCATGAACTGCAGGACAAGGTTTCCGGTACTGCTTTTTCTTCGGATGAGTCTGACCCGGCAGCAGTACCGCATACCGCACAAAACCGTGCTCCCGGCTTCAAAACATTGCCACAGCTGCTGCACTCCAAAGGTTGAAGCAACTTTTCACCGCAAAAAG
>JAAZIE010000006.1 GCA_012510305.1 Bacillota bacterium
GGCTCAAGCTCTCCCAGGGGAAGCTCGCCCCAGGGCACCTCCTTCGACTGCAGCGAGCGGCTCAGGCCGGGGCAGCGCCGCTCCAACTCCTGCTGCAGCTTTTCCAGCGAGCGGCGGTCGATCGCCGCCTCCAGAAGATAGCCTGCTTTTTCCACGGCCTCGCGGCCCCCTTCGAGGCGGTCCACCAGGAGATAAATCGCGCTGACGCTGCCGCCCTCTTCTTCCACGGCGGCGGCGGCATCGAGCACCGATGCCCCGGTGGTGAGGACGTCGTCCACGATGATGGTGCGCATGCCGCGGTAAAAGGGCCCTGCCACCCGCGATCCGGTGCCGTGTTTTTTGGCTTCCTTGCGGATAATGAAAGAGGACAGGGGGGCGGGCGCTCCCGGAGAGCTCTCTTCGTGGGGTCCTGTTTTGCTCAGGGCGGTTACCGCTGCGGCGATGGGATCTGCGCCCAGCGTGGGTCCGCCGATGGCATCGGCTTCGATCCGGCGGTGCCGCAGCGAGGCCAGGATATACCGGGCCGCCGTGTGCAGCCCCTTCGCGGTCATCGTGACCTGCTTGCCGTCAATATAGTAGCTGCTGGTTCGTCCCGAAGAGAGGGTGAAGGTGCCGCAGCGGTAGGAATGGATATAGGTTAGCATCAGTAATTTTTGCTGCAGTTGTTCAAGTGTTTCAGACATGCCGGGCCTCCTCAGATTAACAAGTTTTCCTGCCAAGGTGCATTATATCATTTATTGGTGTTGGAAAAATCGCTTAACCTCGCTTTACCGGTTTGACGCGGCGGGCTGCGGTTGAGATAAAGCCAAAGTTGGGTTATAATGCTAGCGAGGCCGCCCGGTGGGGCCCGCTGGCAGTTTTCCGCTTGCCAGTTAGAAAAGCCGCGGTCAGGCTACGAGAGAAGGTGTCCTCAGGTTGATTCCGGTAAAAGTTAAAGAGGTAGTGCTCGATCCGGTTCAGAATCCGCTGCTTCTGCTGGTGGATATGGAGGATTCGATGGTTCTGCCCATAGGGATCGGTTTCTGGGAAGCGCAGGCGATTGTCCTGAAGCTGCAGGGCCATGTCACGCCGCGTCCCATGACCCACGACCTGATAAAACTGTTCTGCGAACGGCTCGACGTCACCGTGGAAAAGGTGCTGGTTACCGATATCAGGGAGAGCACCTTCTATGCTGAAATCTATCTGAATACGCCGGAGGGGGACCTCCTGCTCGACGCCCGGCCCAGCGATGCCGTGGCCCTGGCGCTCACCGTGGGGTGCCCTATCTTTATCGGGAAAAAGCTGGTGCCCTATACCGTTTCCATCAAAGAGCTCGTTACCGAGGAGGGCTCCGAGCCCGCCGGGTTCGGTGAGCCCGAGGACAGCGGGCCCATGGTTCATTAGTCGAAATCATACCGGATAATCCGAAGGGGTGGTTTCGATCCGGATCGCATTCTGTCTCCTGGAGATGCACATCCCCGAAGCGACTTCATTAAAACAGAAAAGACAGGTTATCGGGAGCATGGTCAAGCGTTTGCGCAACCGGTTCAATTTTTCAGTTGCCGAAGTGGGCTACAAAGATCTGTGGCAGCGCTCGGAACTGGGCATAGCGGCGATCTGCCAGAACAGCGCCGATGCGGATCGGGTCCTGGAGCAGGCGCTTTCTTTTATTGAGCGGGAGAATCGGGTCAACATCATCTCTACAAGGACAGAAGTTTATTAGCCCGGTTTAATCAACCGGCGCAGGAAGGCCCATGATCAGAATAACGGAGCTGGCCCGGGAGCGGGTGGAGAGGGTTTTAGGCAACGGAGATCTGGCTGTCGACGCCACCGCCGGCAAGGGGCGGGATACGCTTTTTCTCGCCCGCGCCGTAGGCCCGGCGGGGCGCGTGATCGCTTTCGATATACAAAGGCAGGCGCTGGCCGAGACAGCGTCTCTTTTAAAGCAGAACAACCTGGCGCACAGAGTGAGCCTGGTCTGCGGGGGGCATGAAACCATGGCCGCCCATGTCGACGCCCCGGTGGCGGCGGTGATGTTTAACCTGGGCTATCTTCCCGGGGGTGACCACGGCATCGTTACCCGCCCCGAAACCACCCGGCGCGCCCTGGCGTCCTCGCTGGAGCTGCTGCGCCCGGGCGGCTTGATCACGCTGGTGCTCTACAGCGGCCACCCGCAGGGGGATCAGGAGAAAAAGGCGATTGTAAATTATTGCCGGGAGCTCGACGGCGCTCTTTACAGCGTCGTCCAGGTGCGGCTGCTCAACCGGCGCGGGGCTCCCCCGGAGCTGCTGGTGGTGAAAAAATCAAAGAATCAACCGTAAAAGCGGGGGTGTAAGATCTCGATGTCTTCACGGGCAGTTTCAAAAACGGTGATCAAGCGCTTGCCGGTCTACCTGCGTATTCTTGACAATCTTATTCTCCGGGATATCGAGATCGTTTCATCGCGGGATCTGAGCCTGGAGTCGGGTTACTCGGCCGAGCAGATCCGCAAAGACCTGGCCTATTTCGGCGCCTTTGGCACCCGCGGGACCGGCTACAATACCACTTTCTTGCGCGACAAGCTGTTAAAAATTATCGGCCTGGATCAGAAAACCAAAATAATCGTAATCGGGGCGGGCCACCTCGGCAAAGCGCTGACCAGGCATAACACGTTAAAAAACCCCTACGTGGATATCGTCGCCGTCTTCGATCGGGACCCGGCGGTGGTGGGGGAGCGGATCGGAGAAATTGAGGTGCAGCCCTTTGCCCGGGCGCCGCAGGTGATCGCGGAACACCAGATCAGGGTGGCGCTCATCGCGGTCCCGGGAGACTCCGCCCAGGAGGTGGTCGACAGGATCGCCGGGCAGGGGATTACGGCGATCCTGAATTTTGCCCCGGTGAAGCTGAACGTTCCGCAGAACGTTCATATCCAGAATTCCGATCTCACCACGGATCTGCAAAGCCTGATCTATTACAGCACTGCGGAAGAAGAGCGTTTGACCCGCGTGCAGAGGGAGCCGGGAGAAGAGAGATCCCCCAAAATGCTGGATCTGGAATAAGGGCCGGCCCCACCTTTTGAACCGGTTGACGTCCATAACAGAACATTATATGCTTTCAGAAGAGGGTCCTCATTCCCATTATTGGATGTTTTCCCGCCACCGGCTATCGCTCCCGTTACGATCACGCGAGGGGAATATAATCACAGGGGTAAGGAGAGGAGTCTAAAGTTGAGAACAAGAAAAGAATATATCGAGAGACTGGGTAAGATGAACCGCAACCTTTACTCGAACGGGGAAAAGGTTGACCGGCTGGATGAGCGGCAGGAGAGCGCCATCGATGTGCTGGGGGTTACCTTCGATGCCGCCTGGGATCCGGATTCCAAAGCTCTCTGCACCGCCACTTCTCACCTCACAGGGGAAACCATCAACCGCTTCAATCATATCCATCAAAACCCTGAAGACCTGCATAAAAAACAGGATATGACCCGCTATCTTTGCAACAAGGTCGGGCTCTGCATACAGCGCTGTATGGGTATCGATGCGGCCAACGCCCTTCATGCGGTCTCTTTTGAAGCTCAAAAGGATCCCGGTGCCAAGAGCGCCTATCACGAGAACTGGCTGAAATGGCTGGCCGAATTTCAGAAAGAGGATTGGGTGGCCAGCTGCGCCCAGACCGACGTCAAGGGAGAGCGCCTCAAGCGGCCTGCCGCCCAAACCGATCCGGATATGTATGTGCGCGTGGTGGAGGAGAAGAGCGACGGGATCGTTGTGCGGGGCTCCAAGGTGCACATTTCCGGCGCTTCAGTTTCCGACGAGATTTTGGTCGTGCCCACCCGGGCGCTGCGTCCGGAGGAGAGTTCCTATGCTGTTGCCTTTGCCGTTCCTTCCGACTACGACGGGGTCAAGCAGGTTGTCCATTTCCATAATTACCGCCGGCGCGATCACTACAAAAGGGGTTTCGAATACGGTTTTACCGACTCTTATGTGATCTTTGACGACTGTTTTGTGCCCTGGGAACGGGTTTTTGTCTGCGGGGAGACTCTCCATGGGGGAGCGGCGGCGCTGCTCTTTGCTCTCTTTCACCGCCATTCCTATTCCGGCTGCAAGCCCGCCATGCTCGATTTTGTGGTCGGCCTGGCGGCCCTGGCGGCGGAGATTAACGGTATCGAGCGAACCCCGCATGTCCGCGAAATGCTCTCACAGCTGATCATGACCGGTGAGCTCGGCTATGCTGCCGGTTATACGGCTTCGGCGAAGGGCAAAGGGGAGGTCTATATGCCCGGCGCCGGTTTTTTGCCCTACGGCCCGGGGAACTGTATTCCCGACTCCATCTACTGCAATGTCGGACGCTGCCTGACGGGAGAGGCGGTCTTTCACGAGCTGGAGATACTCTGCAATATTGCCGGCGGGCTGCCGGCGACCTTCCCCTATGAGAAGGATCTGACCGGTCCGGAAACCAAGGAGCTCTTGCAAAAATATCTGACCCGTAATCCGGACATCCCCGTGGAGGAGCAGATTAAATTCTGGCTTGCTTTTATCGATTTCGCCCTTTCGGGTTCCTCCGGTTCGCTGGCTTACGGGGCCTACCACGGCGGCGGCTCCCCGATTATGGAGCAGATCGCCATCACCAGCCAGTATGATATCGAAGCAAGGAAAGAGATCGTCCGGAAGATCGCGGGAATGAAGACTAAATCATAAAGTCCCAAGCCCGGTTCAAAAACGCCGGTGCCGGGTTGACTTTTTAAAAGGCCTTGTATATACTGAATCTACACGCGGAGCTGTGGTGTAGCGGTTAACATGCCGGCCTGTCACGCCGGAGATCGCGGGTTCAATTCCCGTCAGCTCCGCCATTTTTTGCCGAGATAGCTCAGTCGGTAGAGCAGCGGACTGAAAATCCGCGTGTCCCCA
>JAAZIE010000238.1 GCA_012510305.1 Bacillota bacterium
GCTCCCGATCTGGTCCTGGAACGCTGCCGCTACCGGATAACCGCCTCGGGCCCGGAGCCGCTGACCCCCGCCCAGCGGGAAGAGCTGCTGTCCCGCAACCTGGAGATGGCCCGGGGAGCCCTGCGTGTCCTCGGGTTCGCTTTCCGCCCTCTCACCGGCAACAACTGCCCGGAAGCGGAAGAAAGTGAAAATGAACTTATCTTTGCCGGGTTTATGGGGATGATCGATCCGCCGCGCCCCGAAGCAAAGGAAGCGATCAAAACCTGCCTGGGAGCGGGGATCAAGGTAAAAATGATCACCGGCGACCACGCGGAAACGGCGCTCGCTATCGCCAGGGAGCTGGGCCTGGCTTCAAGGGAAGAAGAAATCATCAGCGGCCGGGAACTCGATGAGCTCGGCGACGAAGAACTGTCCCGCAGGATGACGGCGCTGAAGGTGTTTGCCCGGGTGTCGCCGGAACAAAAGGTGCGTCTCATCGAAGCGCTCAAGGCAAATGGAGAGATTGCGGCGATGACCGGGGATGGGGTCAATGACGCCCCCGCCCTGAAGCGGGCCGCTATTGGAATAGCCATGGGCCAGTCGGGCACCGCCGTAGCCAGGGAGGCGTCGGAGATGATCCTGGCAGACGATAACTTCTCCACCATCGTGCGGGCGGTCGAAGAAGGGCGGGTGATCTATGAAAATATCAAAAAAGCGATCCTTTTCTTGCTGTCCTGCAACGCCGGCGAGATCATCACTGTTCTTGCCACCGTCCTTTTGGGCTGGCCGCTGCCGCTGCTGCCCATCCAGATTCTCTGGATCAACCTGGTCACCGACAGCCTGCCGGCGCTGGCCCTGGGGGTCGATCCGCGGGAGAACAATACCATGCGCCGCCCGCCGCGCCACCCCCAAAGCGCTCTTTTTGACCCTTCCTCGGTCCGGGCAATTGCTGTTTTTGGCCTGCTTATCGCCCTGATCACCCTGATCGCCTTCTCTATCGGCACGGGCGAGTCGGTGGAAAAAGGGCGGACCATGGCTTTCGCCACCCTCGCCCTGAGCCAGTTGGCCCATGTATTCAACTTTCGCTCGCTGCGGCACTCCGTGTTGGGACGTAACTTTTTAGCCAACCGCCCGCTGCTGGGCGCAGTATTGATCTCCGGCGCGCTGCAGCTGGCGGTTCTTTTAATTCCCGCCGCAGCTGCTGTTTTCCACGTCATCCCGCTGGACCCCGTGGAATGGCTTTATATCGCCGCTCTTTCAATTAGCCCTCTTTTCTTCGGCGAAGCCTGGAAACAGCTGCAGCCCCGGCGCAGGTCGCGGTAAAGGAACAGGGCGGGGCTATTTTTGGCCCCATTCTTCGGTGAAAACTATTTCACCCAGCTCTTTGCGCGGGCGGGGCGATGGCCTGCGGGCGGGCACTCCCAGCGGAGTGAAGGCAACAACGCGGTAAGGCGCCGGCACCTTGCAAGCTTCCCGGGCGGCGCTTTCGTCAAACCAGGCCACCCAGCAGGTGCCCAGACCTTCGGCATGAGCGGCCAGCATGAGCTGCTGCATGGCCAAGCCGGCATCAAGCAGGTAATAATCCTTGCCGTCAGGCCTGCCCGAGGCCTCCGGGTCGGCACAGAGA
>JAAZIE010000239.1 GCA_012510305.1 Bacillota bacterium
GTACTGGTCGCTCCCCTCGAGATAAAGATCCGCCGGCCAGCGCAGCTCCGGGCGCCCTTCGAGAACGGAAAAATGGCTTGAGCCCGAATCGAACCAGACATCCATGGTGTCGTGTTCCTTGCGAAAAGAGCCGCCGCCGCAGGCGGGGCAGCGGAACCCGGGCGGCAGGATCTCCGCCGCCTCCCGGATAAACCAGGCGTCGGAGCCCTCCCGGGAAAACAGCGCGGCCACCGCTTCGATAACCTGCGGCTCGATGATCGCCTCGCCGCAAACCTGGCAGTAAAAGATAGGAATGGGGACCCCCCAGATCCGCTGCCTGGAGATGCACCAGTCCTGGCGCTCGGCAATCATGTTGTGAATCCGCTCCTCGCCCCAGGCGGGGATCCATTCAACCCGGCGGATCGCTTCGAGGGCTTCTTTGCGAAAGCCGTCGATGGAAGCAAACCATTGCTCCGTGGCGCGGTAAATAACCGGCTCCTTGCACCGCCAGCAGTGGGGGTACTGGTGTTCAATGGAGTCAGCCTTCACGAGCGCTTTCTCCCGCTCCAGCGCCCGGATCACCGCTTCGCCGCCCTCAGAATAAGAGAGCCCGGCAAACTCGCCCGCTTCACCGGTAAAATAACCGCGGTCGTCGAGGGGGCTCAGCACCGGCAGCCGGTAAAGGCGTCCCACGGTGTAGTCCTCCAGGCCGTGTCCCGGCGCAGTGTGGACACAGCCGGTGCCCTGATCCAGGGTCACATGATCGCCCAGGATCAAAGGCGATTCCCGGTCGATGAAGGGATGGCGGCAGACGATCCCTTCCAGCTCCCGGCCCTTGAAGCGGCGCCGCACCTTCCATTCTTCAACGCCCAGCGCCGCGCCCACCTCGCCGAGCAGCCCTTCGGCCAGTAAATATTTTTCGGCGCCCGCTTCCGCGAGCACATAATCGAAATCAGGGTGCAGGCAGACGGCCAGGTTGGCCGGCAGCGTCCACGCGGTCGTGGTCCAGATGAGGCAGAAGCTGCCTTCTGCTCCGCCAAAAAGTCCGCGATCATCGATCACCGGAAATTTAACGTAGAGCGAATCGGCGCGGTGATCGGCGTATTCCACCTCGGCCTCGGCCAGGGCGGTCTCGCAGCGGGGGCACCAGTAGACGGGGCGCAGCCCCTTGTAGATATAACCGCGCGAAGCCATCTCGCCAAAGACGCTGATCTGGCGGGCTTCAAAGGAGGGAGCCAGGGTGAGGTAGGGGTCTTCCCAGTCACCCCGCACGCCCAAGCGCCGGAACTGCTCCCGCTGGATCGAAACGTACTCCAGGGCGTAGTCGCGGCACATGCGCCGGAAATCGATGCCGAAATCTTTTTCCGATCGATCCCCCGGCTTTTGATGATCTGGTGCTCGATGGGCAGGCCGTGCGTATCCCAGCCGGGGACGTAGGGGCTGTCAAAACCGCGCAGGGTCTTGTACTTGACGATAAAATCCTTCAGCACCTTGTTCAGCGCCGTCCCCATATGAATATCGTTGTTTGCATAAGGGGGTCCGTCATGCAGGATGAACCGCGGCGCCCCCCGGCGCTTCTGCTGCACCAGCTTGTAAATGTCGATCTTTTTCCAGTAATCCAGTATCTCCGGCTCCCGCCGGGGCAGCTGCGCCCGCATGGGAAAATCGGTGCGGGGCAGGTTCAAAGTATCCCGATAATCTTTCATCTCCTGACGCCTCCTGCTCGCTGATATAAAAAAATCCCCTCCCTGACACATTCAGGGACGAGATTTTCTCCCGCGGTACCACCCTGCTGGCCGCTCGCTGCTGCGGCGGCCCCTCTTCGCTGATCCTCTAACGGCGGCACCGCCCGTGTCTACTCTCCGGTGGGATTTGGCACGGGAGCTCCCGGGGGATCCTCGGCAACAGTGCTCCGCCGGACTCGCACCCCTGTCCGGCTCTCTGGGGAAGCTGGCTGCCGCTTGACTGGCCCGTTCATCGCGGTGGGTAGATATTCTTTGCTTAGATTATAACAGGGTTGCCCCCCACAATCAATCTTTATACTCCTTGAACTCCCGATCGCCGGGCAAAGGGGGCGATTGCTGCTGCTGCTGGTGTTGTTGCTGCTGCTGTTGATCGGCCGGGGATTGGGGCTGTGGTGAAACTTGCGGGAACGATGTTGCCTGGCGGGGCGGCGGCTGCGGCGAAGCCTGCCGGGCAGGCGGGGGTTGGAACGACTGCTGCGGTGGCGCCTGCTCGATCCAGTCCTCCATCTCCAGGGCGGCGATCTGCGATTCCAGGAAAGAACGGAAACGCATTTTGAATACCTGGGCCTGCTTGAACATCTCATCGTGTTCCGTCAGGATTCTGCTGGAGCGGTAGCGCGAGTCTTCAATTATTTTCTGGGCCTCGCGATCGGCCTCCCGGCGAATCAGATCCGCTTCTCTCTTGGCATTCTGTTTAACCTCTTCAGCCGCTTCCTGGGCGATGACGATGGCATTGTGCATCGTTGCTTCCAGCTTCTGGTACCCCTTCATCTTCTCGCTGAGCTGGTTGGCCTGGTCTTTCAGCTCCAGGTTTTCCCGTAATATTTGTTCAAAATCTTTGGCCACCCGATCCAGAAATTCGTTCACTTCTTCGACAGAGTAACCGCGAAAACTATGGGTGAACTCCTGATTATGTATATCCAGCGAAGTTAAAGTCATCCGTCTGCCTCCCTATCCTTATGAATGAGCTGATCTCTCTTTCATATTTCGACAATGTGCTGGTCAATCCTGCCGCATCAGGCAAATTTATTGAGTTTGACCCTGCTTCTTCCTTTCCGGCTTTCGCCCTCCAGGGCGGCGAGCTCCAGGCGGCCGCGCCCCCTGACGGAGATCAGATCGCCCGGTTTCAAACGGCGTGCAGGAGTTTCCACCAGGCGCCCGTTCACCTCCACCAACCCCCCCTTGATCAGGAGCGCCGCCCGGGAGCGCGAAAGGCTTAAACCCAGCGCCAGCACCGCGTCGAGACGCAAAGCGGCTACCGTCCCGGTGATCTCTTTGAGAGGAGCGGACTCCCCTTCAACTTTATTTCGCCGATCCATGGTCTAATCTCTCCTTGTGAAATACTGGTTGGCGCTTAAAAGAATAAGCTCTTGATCGCGCCCTGGGCCAGAACCAACAAAACCCACAGGATTAAGGGAGCCAGGTCCAGAAACCCCGCCCCCGCACGCTGCGGCGGCAGGATCCGGCGCAGCGGCGCCACCAGGAACTCGGTGAGGGTGCGGCAAAAACGATAAACGTTGAAAAGGAAGGGATACCGGTAAAAAGAACCCCGAAACCAGGAGAGGACAATTCTCCCCAGGAGCAGCAGCATCAGCGTATTGGTGACCAACAGCAGGGCCTTGCCGGCGATTTCGATCGCTTTTTACCCCCTTTGCGGCAGCCGCGGGCCGAAAAGGGACGATCCCACGCGCACCATGGTGGCGCCCTCCTCGACGGCCACGATGTAATCGCCGCTCATTCCCATGGACAGCTGTTTCAGCGCCAGCCCCGGCCGGGAGCAGGCTTTCTGCAGCTCCTTGAGGCGGCGGAAGACAGGCCGGGCCTCTTCGGGATCGTCGCTCCAGGGAGCCATGGTCATGAGCCCTTCCACCCTCACCCGGGAAAGATCGCTGACCGCTTCCAGGAAATCCGGAAGCTCGCCCGCCGCCAGGCCGTGCTTGCTTTTTTCGCCGGAGATATTCACCTGCACCAGGCAGCGGGCTTCAGTATCGAAGCGTTCCGCCTGGTGCTGCAATCTCCGGGCCAGCCTGAAGCGGTCCAGCGAATGGATCAGCTCGAATCCGGTCAGCGCCTCCCCGGCTTTGTTCGTCTGCAGGTGGCCGATAAAATGCCAGCGCAAACGGGGAAACAGCTTCAGTTTGGGCAGCGCTTCCTGGAGCCGGTTTTCACCAAAATCCTTGAGCCCCAGCGCCGCCGCTTCACCGATCCTTTCAGCATCTACGGTTTTGGTCACCGCCACCAGGCAGACCTTTTCCGGCCCCCGGCCGGCCCTCTCCAGGGCGGCGCCGATCTCTTTGCGAACAGCTTTCAAGTTTTCCGCCAACATCTCCCGATCACTCTTTCCCTGCAGCAAAAGGCTGCATCTCGATGATCCATTGTTCCGCCCCGCAAGAGCTAATTCAAACGCTGGCCTTCCTCCACCAGCCCCGGGCGCATGATCACCATGCTGTCGGGCTCGATTCCCTCCACCACGAGGTCGTCCCCCAGGCCGGCGAGGATCTTGATGGCGCGAAATTTAACCGCTCCGCCCAGGTTCAGATAGACCCCCGGTTTGCCCTTGTGCTCCACCACGGCTGCCGCCGGTATCACCATCCCCTCGCTGCTCTCCAGAACAAGTGCCGCCTCCAGCCAGCGCCTCTCTTCGAAACCGGGAAACTGTTTCCGGATACGGTAGGTCAGCCGGACCTCTTCTTTTTCGGGATCAATCTCGGCTGCGACCAGCCCGGCGGAGACGGGGTTTTCCGGGGCAAAATCAAACCTGAAAAGAACCTGCTCCCGCGCCGCCAGGGTTCTTCCCGGATCAAGGGGCAGCAGCAAATTGTAGCGCCATTCCCAGTTGTCGACCAGCTTCACCAGGGGCTGCCCCTTTTCCACCCAGAGGCCCACCTTCGCTTCAAAAGGATCTCTCTCGGCGCTGTTATACTCCTCCTCGGTGAAAAAAGCCCTTTCACCCGGTTCCTCCCACCCGTCCAACCGGTGCAGCAGCAGGCCCGCCTCGGGCGCCTTCAGGGGTACCCTTTCGGTAATCCAGGGAGGGAGCGGCCCGGTCATGCGGAGGGTTTCGCCTGCTTTTACTGCGCCGTCCCCGCCGAAAATTTTTAATAATTGACCCTTCGTTCTTTCCCAAAAGCTTTCCGCCGGCCCGGCCTCTTTCACCAGCCTTTGGCGCTCTTCGCCGGTCAGGGGGGCGATCACGGCGGCGGCTTCGCCTGCGGGAAGCCTCTCCCCCGGGGGGGCCAGCTCCACAATGACCCCGGAGCCGGGTGCGGTGAGCAGCAGCTCCTGCCGGGTGACCAGGCCCGCCACCTCAATTTTATCTTCCAGTGTACCCACGGTTACAGCCTCTATCTGCAGCCGCCGGGCCAGAATATAGGGGCTCAACCAGTGATACGCCGCCTGCAGCACCAGCACCGCCAGCAGCCCCAGGATGATATAAAAAGTAGCAGCCTGGCGAAAACGGGCCAACCGCCGCCCTTTCCCCGGCAGCACCCGCAGGTGATCACTTGAAGCAGCCGTTCTTCTGCGCCGCCGGGCCAAGGCTACCCCTCCTCCCCTTGTTCCAGGGCGATCAAGCCCATCATCCGGCCGGTTTTTCCCCGGTCACGCCGGTAGGAATAAAAAAGATCGGGGCGGCAGGAGGTGCACCAGCTCCCCCCGGCCACCTGCCCGGGCCTGATCCCGGCCCGGCTTAACTGCTGCCGGTTGATCGCCGCCAGATCGAGGTGAAAAACGCCGCCTTCACCCGCCCAAAGATACGGTTTTCCGGGCCAGCCGGCCTCCTCGAAATCCCGGGCCGGGCCGGGGCCGACGGTATAGCAGCGGCCGCAAATACCGGGGCCCAGCGCCACCCGCATCGCCGCGGGGTCGGCACCGAAGCTCGAGTTCAGCTCTGAAACCACCGCCCCGGCCATGTTTTGCAGCGTCCCCTGCCGGCCGGCGTGGGCCAGCGCCACCGCCGGCACATCGGGAGCGACGATAAAGAGCAGCAGGCAGTCGGCCGCATACCCGGTCAGAAGAATGCCGGGAGCTGCGGTTATCAGGGCGTCTCCCTCACCCAAAAAATTTCCCGTCCGGGAGCCGCGCCCGCGATCGCTCGCCTTAACCCTGAATATGCCCGTCCCGTGTACCTGGATCGCGGCCACCACCTCCTCCGGGTGAAACCCCCAGGGCTTGAGAAAACGGCGCCGGTTCTCCCAAACGCGCCGGTACCGGTCGCCGGTGTGAAAAGCGGTGTTCAGCGAGGCCATCGCTCCCCCGCTGCAGCCGCCCGCCCGGGTGGAAAAAGCATGCACTACCGGGCCGCAGCCTGCCAGCAGCGGCGCCTGCAGGTAAGCCAGGTTCCCCCGCCGCTGCAGCTGAAAACCTTTTTCGTTTCCCGGGTCCATCTGGGTCGACCTCTCTTCAGCTGCCCGGCCCGGCGCCGCGCCGGCGAATAGAATCGCAGCCGCACCGGGGACAGCTCCCGCTGAAAACTCCGCTGAAAGCGCAGCTGCAGCATTCGTCGAGGGGGAAGTTGATCCCGCCGTAACCGATATCTGAAGCCGCCATGAGGCGCACTATTTCATCGAGCACCTCGGGGTTATGCCCGGGCGGCGCCTCCAGCTCCGCGTAGCTGATGTGGCCGCCGTGGCAGTAGCGATGAAAGCGCCCCTCAATGGCCATTTTATCGGCTGGCGCGGCGGTATGGCCGGCGGGCAGGTGAAAGGAATCCGTGTAACCGCCCTTGCCGGTAATTCCCGGGATGA
>JAAZIE010000240.1 GCA_012510305.1 Bacillota bacterium
CAGCTGCACCGCGTACTGGCGGCGTTACCGCTACCGCAAAGCGTGAGATCCTTCGGGCTGAGCCATCATTTTTTCCTGCGTCACCCTGAGCCTCCCACACCGTCACCCTGAGCGAAGCGAAGGGTCTCGACCGGCCCGGCAGCAAACAGAACGAACGGCCGGTATTTTTAACGTAACCCTCGACTTAACGCGTGAGATCCTTCGGGCTCCGCCCTCAGGATGACAGAAAAGTAGGCCCTCAGGATGACCGAAAAAGGCAGCCCCCAGAATAACCAAAAAGGCCTCAGGTCTCCTCCTGATCATTGCAGCTCGCCGAGCCAGCGGAAAAAGACAGCCCAGATCCCGCCGGCATGATCGCTGAACCGGTGATCGGCACCTTCGATCAAGGAAAGCTCTTTCGGTTCACCGGCCCGTCCATAAAGCAGGTGAGCCTCTTCAACGGGAACCACCTCGTCTGCGGTGCCGTGGATCAGCAGCAGCGGTCGCGGCGAGATCTTCGCCGCGCAGCCGGGCAGGTCATAGCGCTGCAAATCCTGAAAAAACCGCCTCCGCAAGCCCAACGTACCGCTATCGTCAAATAGAGAGATCGTCTCGCTGTCCGGGCCGTCAAGGTTTACCCTACCCCGGGCAAGATCCCCGAAAAGGCGCAGCGGCCGGGCCACGGCAGCCCAGGTGCAGACAGCGGCAATCTTCTCGTCAGCGGCAGCATAAGCCAGCACGGTGGCCCCGCCGAAGCTGCGCCCATTCAAGATAATCCGCCGGTATCCTTTAGACCGGGCCCAGTCAACCACCGCGCCCAGATCTTCCACCTCCCTGGAAAGGGTGATCTCTTCCCAAAGGCCCTCGCTTTCGCCGCAGCCGGTAAAATCAAAAAGCAGGGCGGCAAAACCGCGCCCGGCCAACTCATCGGCCATGGCGACGGCTCCGCCCCCGCCCTCCTTGCTCCCGGTAAAACCGTGGCAGACAATAACCAGGGGCGCCCTCCCGCCCCTTTCGGCGCCGCGGCCGGGCTCCGCTGCCCGAAACAGCGCCGCCAGTTTCAAACCCCGCCGGTTCACGATCATCTTCCTGCTCCAGTGCTTCTCCTCCATCGCTGCACCCCCGGGTATAAATTTGCCGCCGCCTACCCTAAAACTGTTCTACAAAATTGCGGCAAACTCCTACTGCCGCCCGACGTCAGGCCAACCCCAGCAGGCGGGCAGCCTGGGCTACCAGAAAGCAGAGCGCCGCACCGGTTAGCGTGGGAATAAGAAAGGCAGCGGCGGTCCACTTGAAACTGCGCGTCTCCCGGTATATCGTCAGCAGCGTTGTCCCGCAGGGAAAGTGGTTCAGCGAAAAGAGCATCACGCAGAGCGCGGTGAGCCAGCTCCACCCGTTATCGATCAGCAGCGCCTGCAGCCCGCTCAGAGAGCTCAAGTCCATCAGCGAGCCTGCCGCCAGGTAGCTCATGATCATGAGCGGGATGACGATCTCGTTGGCGGGAAACCCGAGCAAAAAAGCGATGATGATGTAGCCGTCCATCCCCAGAAGAACACCGAAAGGCTGCAAAAAACGGGCGGTGCTTTCCAGCATGCTGAGAGCGCCGATCTTGATATTGGCCATGAGCCAGATAAGCAGCCCCGCCGGCGCCGCCACCACGAGCGCCCTGCCGAGAACAAAAAGGGTGCGGTCAAAAAAAGAGCGCACCAGGATCCGCCCCAGCTGCGGTTTCCGGTAAGGCGGCAGCTCCAGGGCAAAGGTGGAGGGCAGCCCCCTCAGAAGGGTCCGCGAAAGCACCTTCGAAACACCCAGGGTGACCATCACCCCGAGGACCACCGCCCCCAGGATTACAGCCGCGCCGGTGAGGGTGCCCAGAAGGCCGCCGGCAGGGCCCAGAAAAAGCGATGCCAGCACAATGAGCAGGGGAAAGCGGCCGTTGCAGGGAACAAAATTGTTCGTCAGCATGGCGATGAGCCGCTCGCGCGGCGAGTCGATAATGCGGCAGGCGATCACCCCGGCCGCGTTGCAGCCGAACCCCATGCACATGGTCAGCGCCTGCTTGCCGTGGGCCCCCGCTCTTCTAAAAAAACTGTCCAGGTTGAAGGCCACCCGGGGCAGGTAGCCCAGATCCTCAAGAAAAGTAAAGAGCGGAAAAAAGATCGCCATCGGCGGCAGCATCACCGAGACCACCCAGGCCAGGGTGCGGTAAACACCGGTCACCAAAATTCCCTGCAACCACCCCGGCGCCCCCAGGGCAACAAAAAAGGCGTCCAAAGGGCCTTCCAGCCAGGAAAAAGCTGCGGCCAGCAGCTCGGAAGGATAGTTTGCCCCGGTAATGGTGATCCAGAAAAGAACCCCCAGCAGGGCCAGCATCACGGGGATCCCCAGGCTTCTGGAAGTAAAAAGGCGATCGAGGCGCCGGTCCCATTGGTAGGAGCGGCTTGCAGTCTCCACGGCAGCCTGCCCGGCAATTTTTTCGGCAGTCTCGAAGATAGCGCCCACGATGAGATCCGGCGCCTTCCGGCCGCTGCTCTCCTTTTCAAGCAGGCCCTTGGCCCGGGCGACCTTTGCGCCCAGCACCTTGTTCCGGCGAAGATCAACGTTTAAAAAGCGTTTTATGGAACGGTAAAGCGAGCTGTCACCATCGAGGAGGCGCAGCGCCAGCCACCGGCTGCTCAAACCCGGCAAAGCGAGCCCGCACAGGGCAGGCTCGAGCAGCGCCACCGCTTCTTCCACCGCCGGGCTGTAGCTGATCGGCGGTGGGCCCGGCAGGGGCGGCGGGCCTCCGGCGGCCCGCGAAATCGCCTCCTGCAGCCGCTGCAAACCCCGCCCTTCGCGGGCATTTGTTCCCACCACGGGCACACCGAGAAGGCGGGACAGGAGCGGCAGGTGGAGCTTGATATTTTTCCGCGCCGCTTCATCGATCAAATTCACGCAAACAACCACGCGATCCGTGATCTCCAGGATCTGCAAGACCAGGTTCAGGTTTCGCTCCAGGCAGGTTGCATCGGCCACCACCACGGTGACATCGGGGCGCTCGAAGCAGATAAAGTCGCGGGCCACCTCTTCTTCCGCAGAGGAAGGAAGCAAAGAATAGCTGCCCGGTAAATCTACCAGGAGATAGTCTTTGCCGCGGTAACGGTACTTCCCCCGGGCATGAGCTACTGTCTTCCCGGTCCAGTTGCCGGTATGCTGCTTCATCCCGGTAAGGCTGTTAAACACCGTGCTTTTCCCGGTGTTGGGGTTTCCCGCCAGGGCGATAACCGGGGCGCCTTTGTTCGAGTCTCCCGCTCCGGTTTCATCAACGGAAGACCCTGCACTCGCCGGGAGACTTTTTAAAAATTGGGGCGGGGGCTGCTTCATTTTATATTATCCGGAGCCACAAATATCTGCGAGGCTTCCTGCGAGCGCAGGGCGATGACCGCCCCGCGAATCAAGTAAGCAGTGGGATCCCCGGAAGGGCTTTTCTGAAGTGCGGCCACCGCGGTGCTACCGGTCAGGCCCAAGTCCAGCATCCTTCGCCTGGCGGCACCGTTAATCTCGATCCGGCAAACCCGGCCGCTGCAGCCCGGCGGCAGCAGGTGCAGGGGAATCAGCTCTCCGTTCATTTTTATCCCTCTCCAAAAGGTCTTATTTTGCCGGGGGCAACATAAGCTAGCCCCGGGAAAAAGTTTTTCTTTAGGCTAATATATGCCGCCGGAAAGATGATGCTACCGCCCGTGAGTTTGCCGGGCGGAGGCCGCAGGGAAGGAGAGCAGGGCAGAGTGACCGAAGAAAGGGATTTTTACACCTTCCGCGGATACCTGATGACCGAAGGGCGGAAGATGACCCCGAGCATGGAAGACTACCTGGAGATGATCTACCGGATCCATCTCCGGGAGGGCCACGCCCGCACCACCAGGCTGGCTAAAAGGTTGAACGTGCAGGCCTCCTCGGTTACCAAAACCGTCCAGAAGCTGGCCCGCCTGGGGCTGCTGCACTACGAAAAATACGGCTTGATCCGCTTGACCGAAAAAGGGGAAAAGCTGGGCGGTTTTCTCTTGAAAAGACACATTCTTGTCGAAAACTTTTTGAAGATAATCGGAGTAAAAGAGTCAACCCTGCTGCTGGACACCGAGATGATCGAGCATCATCTCAGCCTGAGCGCCTTTGAGCAGGTTAAATCCCTGTACCACTTTCTCAAGGACAACCCGGGGGTGCTAAAACAATTTTATCAGTACAACCGGAAGCGCCGCGGTGAGAAGTGAGCCGGGGGACGGCGGCTTTGGCCCCCAACACCGGGCTTAAAGTGAAAACTGCGCTCCTGACCGGAGATTCTTCGCTGCGCTCAGAATGACGCAGGAGAGGTTGAGGGCACGGCCCTTGAGCCGGGGTGACAGCGGCTTTGGCCCACCGCTGAAAAATAAATCCCCCGCAAAAAAGACTTGTTTTGCATCTAATCCTGTAGTAAGATGCAACTGCGAGGGCCATTAGCTCAGCTGGTAGAGCACCTGACTCTTAATCAGGGTGTCCCGGGTTCAAAACCTGGATGGCCCACCAGGGCAAAAACCCCGGCAGATCAAGCTTTCCGGGGTTTTTTGTTTCCTTAAACGGCACAGAGCGGGGGACGGCTCCCCGCGATCAGGGTGCGGGGCGCAGCATCGTCCCGGGAAGGAGCTTCCTCTTGAACTCGCCTTCCGAAACCACGGGCTCACCGTTGACGAAGACATAATCGATACCCGTCGGGTAAACCGAGGGATGATCGAAGGTGGCGGCGGTACCGAGCCGGTCCAGATCGAAAATTACAATGTCAGCGTAATAC
>JAAZIE010000241.1 GCA_012510305.1 Bacillota bacterium
CTCCAATATATTTCCCGATGCCGAAGGCGCGGAGATCGTCTCCCCGCTGGAGTATGAGACCATCGGCCTTTTGGGCAGCAACTGCGCTATCGGCAGCCTCGATGAGATCGCCCGCCTGAACTACATTTGCAATGACTTGGGTCTTGACACCATCGAGACCGGGGCCGCCCTGGGGGTGGCCATGGAGCAGGGCCTTTTATCCTTCGGCGATGCCGCCGCAGCGGAAAAACTGCTCACCGGGATCCCCGGCGGCGCCCTTCCGGGGAGGCTGATCGCCCAGGGAGCGCTGCTCACCGGGCGCATCCTCGGCTCCCGGCGCATCCCCGTGGTCAAGCGGCAGGCGATGCCGGCCTACGATCCCCGCGCGGTGAAAGGGTTCGGCGTCACCTTCGCCACCTCCCCCATGGGCGCGGATCATACCGCGGGCAGCGTGATCCGGGCCCAGGTCGATCACACCGACCCCAAACCGCAGCCCGCTCTCTCCAAGAACGCGCAGCTAAACTGCATGATCGTCGACTACCTGGGCCTCTGCCTTTTCACCCTGGCCGCGCTGGGCATGCACCTCGACAGGGTCGCCGCCCTGGTGCAGCATCGTACCGGCGAAGAGTGCACCGAAAAAATGCTCAAGGATAACGCCGCCCGCTTCCTGGCCCTGGAATGCGCCTTTAACCGCCGGGCCGGGTTTGGCCCGGCGCACAACCGGATTCCCGAGTTCATGAAAAACGAACCTATGCCG
The DNA here is from genome assembly GCA_012510305.1 of Bacillota bacterium. Classification (GTDB taxonomy): domain Bacteria; phylum Bacillota; class Dethiobacteria; order DTU022; family DTU022; genus JAAZPQ01. The sequence continues at coordinate 737 of JAAZIE010000241.1, forward strand.
GGCCTGGATACAGTTTTTGACGTTCCCGACGAGGAGCTGGATCGCTTGCATGACCCGCAGTAAAAGGGTACGACCGATAAATCCGGGAGGTTTTAAAATGAAACAGACAGAACCGACGGAAAAAGTCTCCCTGGCGATGAAAGTGGGATACGGAGTGGGCGACTTTGGCGCCAACCTGCTCTTCCAGTGCATCGGGTTGTTTCTGCTCTTTTATTTTACAGATGTTTTGGGTATCGGGGCGGCCATTGCCGGAACCATCATCATGGTCTCCAAGATATGGGACGCGGTGACCGACCCCCTCATGGGCAGCATCTCGGACCGGACCAGAACCCGCTGGGGCTCGAAGAGGATCTACCTGCTCATCGGGGCCCTGCCCCTGGGCGCATCTTTTTTCATGCTCTTTTACGGCCCCTCCCTGGCCGGCCGGGAGCTGCAGCTGTACGCCCTGGCCGCCTTTGTCCTTTTTTGCACCTTCTACACCATCGTCAATATTCCTTACGGGGCGCTGACCTCGGCGATGACCCTGGATGCACAGGAGCGCGCCTCCATTACCGGTTTCCGGATGTCCTTCGCCATCCTGGGCACCCTCGTTGTAGCCGGGGCCACCCTGATCCTGGTCGCTCTGTTCAAGACGCAGCTGGAAGGCTTCCGCTTTGTCGGAGCCCTTTACGGGCTGGCGGCCGCCCTTTTCACGATCATCGCCTTTTCATCCACCAGGGAAAAAACAGGCATTGAAAAAAACGAGAGCGCATCGTTTCTCGAAGAGCTCTCCTTCGTCTTCAAGAATACCCCTTTTTTGATTCTCACCCTGGCCACGCTGCTGCAGTACATCGCCCTGGGCATGGCCGCGGCCATGGTCACCTTTTTCTTCAAGTACCCCCTGGCCATGGAGGAGTTCACCCCCGCCGCCTTTGCCCTGCTCTTTGTCACCGCGGTCCTGTGCATGCCCCTCTGGGTATACCTGTCGGGCCGGCTGGGTAAACGGCTCGTTTTCATCGCGGGCATGGTTATTTTCGGCGGAGCCCTGCTGCTGATGTACTTTGCCGCCGGCTACGGGATTTACGCCATCGTCACGCTGCTGCTCATCGCCGGGGTGGGGCTTTCCACGGTCTATCTCAGCCCCTGGTCGATGATCCCCGACACCGTGGAGTACTCGGAGTGGAAGTTTGGAGCGCGCCGCGAAGGTACCATTTACGGCTTCTTCTATTTTACGCACAAGGTTGCCGCGGCCCTGGCCGGCTTCATCTGCGGGCAGGGGCTTTCGCTGGCGGGGTATGTGCCCGATGTGGTGCAGACGCCGCTGGCCAACCAGGGGATCACGATTCTGATGACCCTTTTCCCCGCCGGCGTAATCATCCTTGGCACCATCGCCATCAGCTTCTACCCCATCACCGAAGAGATGCATTCGGGAATGGTCGCTGAAATTGCCCGGAGGCGGTCCAAGGCAGGCTGAAATCAAGTGCTGCCGCCGGGCCCAGCTTGAGCCGGCCGGCCGTCTACACTCACCGGATAAACCACCTTTAAAAAGGCGGCGGGGACAGATCCCCTGCCGCCTTTATCGATCTTTGAGCAGGTCGCGAATTTCGGTGAGAAGCACTTCTTCCCGGCTGGGTTCCTCAGCAGGAGGCGGCTCCTCCACCTCTTTCTTTTTCTTGAAGGAGGAGAGCAGCTTCACAAGCAAAAATATCGAAAAGCTGATAATCAAGAAGTCGATCAGCGACTGAACAAAGGAGCCGTACATGAGCGCCGACTCGGCCATATCTCCGCCGGCCGGGGCGATGACATACTTGAAACCCGATAAGTTGATCCGGCCCAGAAGAAGACCCAGCACCGGCATGAGCAAATCGTCAACCAGCGAGGTGACAATTTTACCAAAGGCACCGCCGATAATTACCGCCACAGCCAGATCCATAACGTTGCCCTTCATTGCAAATTCCTTAAATTCCTGAAGCATCCGCTCACCTCATTTAAAGATAATACCTTTTCTTCAACAGAGGCAACCGGTTTCCTTTTTCAGAAGATTGCTGGAGGTGTTGTAGGATATACGGCAACAGCGGTCCTGCGGCCAGTGCAGGAATTACCGGGAAGGGTTTTTATATTGTTTAAATATCTCCGTTGTCAGTTCCCTTTTAGTTAACTGAAGATGGTTGGCAACATCGCGAATAATGTTGCTTAAGGTGCCCAGCTTAATAGAATGATGCCGGGGGATCGTTATATGGTGAATTCCATTTATTTCTGTTGTAAGCCTAAGATGACTGCCTGTTTGCCGGGTTATTTGATAACCGTATC
>JAAZIE010000028.1 GCA_012510305.1 Bacillota bacterium
CCGTCAAGGAAGTGCTCGCGGAACTGGACCGCTTTTTAAAGAGCAAGCCGGCGCTCGACTATATCACCTTTGCCGGCTCCGGCGAGCCCACGCTGCACCGCCATATGGAGCAGGTGATCGACTTTGTCAAGGAGAGCCACCCGCAGTACCCCCTCTGCCTGCTCACCAACGGCACCCTCTTCTCCTCGGCGAAAGTCCGCAGACAGGCCCGCCGGTTTGACCTGATCATCCCCTCGCTTGATGCGGCTACGGATCAAGTTTTCCGTAAGCTGAACCGGCCCCACCCCGCCCTCAAATGCGCAGAGATTATCTCCGGGCTGGCCGCCCTGCGCCGCGAGTACCGCGGCAAAATTTGCCTGGAGATCTTCATCGTCCCCGGGCTGAACAACACCGCCGGCGAGCTGAGGGCGATCCGGGCGGCCATAGAAAAGATCGGGCCGGACCAGGTGCAGCTGGGCACGCTGGACCGGCCGGGAGCGGAACCATGGGTCCGTGAAGCCGCCCCGGAGGAGATGCGGGAAGCAGCCGCCCTTTTGGGCGGTGCAGCGGAGCTGATCGAGGAATTTAGCCCCCCCGCAAAATCCCCCGGCTTCAATGAAAATTACCGGGATATTATTCTGCAGACGATCCGGCGAAGGCCCTGCACCGTGGAGGATCTGTCGCGGATCACCGGCGTTCACCGCGCCGAGGTGCAAAAATACCTTCGCCGCCTTCTGGCAGACGGCGCTATCGAGATGGAGCAGCGCCGGCGGGGTACCTTTGTCAGGGCAAAAAACCCCGGTTGAGCATGCAGGATACCCTGAGCCGGCCGTCCCGGCTGCTGCGGGCGCCTTTTAAATACCCTGGTTCACCCTTTCGGACGAGGAGGGCCAGATGAACCCAAAACAGTACGCTTTCCCACCCGATTTTTTATGGGGCACCGCCGCCTCAGCCTACCAGGTGGAGGGTCACAACCGGCACAGCGATTGGGCCCGGTGGGAGATGGAAGAGCGGAAAAGACCGCCCGCCCGGCGCCGGATCAGGGAACCCTGTGGAAGGGCCTGCGACCACTGGAACCGCTTTGAAGAGGATTACGAGCTGGCCCGCAGCATCGGCGTCCAGGTGCACCGCCCCTCCGTCGAATGGTCCCGGATCTACCCCCGGGAGAAGCTCGTTGACCGGGAGGCGCTGGCACACTACCGGACCATGCTGCAGGCGCTGCAGCGCCGCGGCATCAAGGTGATGCTCTGCCTGAACCATTTTACCCTGCCGCTCTGGGCGGCCTCCCGGGGCGGTTACACCAACGCAAAAATGCTGCTGCCGGCTTTTGAAGCTTACGTGGAAACGGTGGTGCAGTACCTGGGCGACCTGGTCGATTACTGGCTCACGGTAAACGAGCCCAACGTGATCCCCACGGCGGCATACCTGGGCGCGGTGATGCCCCCTTTCAAAAGCAGCCCGCTCTCCTTTGTGAAGGCCTTCCGCACCTTCATGGCCATGCACAGCCGGGCCTACCGGATCATCAAAGAGCGCTTTCCCCGTTCACCGGTGGGGGTGGCCTACTCCTACTTTCACCTGCAGCCTCTTCGTCAGCATAACCCCCTCGACCGCGCCGGCAGAAACCTGGCTCACCTGGCGATCAACCGCCGTTTCTTCCAGGGGATCGCCGGCGGCCGCATCGGCCCGCCCCTGGGCCTGGGCGAAAGGATGCCCGGCCTCGAGGGCGCCCTGGACTTTATCGGCATCAACTACTACAGCACCAGCTACATGAAGGGGCTTTTCCCCGTAGAAAGCAAGCCCGGAGACCTGGTCACCGAAATGGGCTGGATCTACTACCCCCGGGGGCTTTACGAAGTGCTGCACGAGATCAGCAGGCTCAGCCCGCGGCCCATCATCATCACCGAAAACGGGATCGCCACCACCGACGAATCCTTTCGGATCCGCTACCTCGAGGATCACCTCAAAGAGATCCACCGGGCCCTGGCCGACGGGATCGAGATCAGGGGCTACATGCACTGGTCCCTCACCGACAACTTTGAGTGGCAGCACGGTTACAGCAAGCGTTTTGGGCTGATCGGGATCGACTACGCCACCCTGGAGCGCAAGCTGAAAACAGGCGGGCAACGCTATGCCCGGATCATCGGCGACAACGGGTTTGCGGAGCCCGCCCCGCCGGATAAAGAGCAGCGGCCGTAAAACACCGTTGAGATTCAACGCCCTCACAAACCCTTTGTCCAGCCCTGGCACAGACTTTCCCCTGCGGCAGGTTGATTTAAACAGACGCCGCCCAATATTCGCAATCCTTTAAAGATACTGTTGACAGCGCCTTCCCCGGATGTTAAAATATGCTCAAGCACGTTGCACAAAACTCAACAGTGTTTCACCAAACACAACAAGGTGCCCCCTAAATCCGCTTGGCGATCGCTTATATCAGGCTAATACTACAAATCACCGGTGCCGGCCGGTGAAACCGGCAGCAGAGCCATTTTTTCATCATTGGAGGTGGGTTTATTGAAACTGACAGGCGGCCAGATCGTGACCCGGGTGCTGCTCGATCGGGGGATCCCCTGGATCGCCGGCATCCCCGGACACGGTTGCCTGGCCCTGGTCGATGCATTTATGGAAGAGAGCCCGGCGTTACCGCTGTACATGGTGCGGCACGAGCAGAGCGCCGTTCACATGGCGGACGGTTACTACAGGGTTACCGGAAACCCCGCCGCCGTGTTCACCTCTATCGGTCCCGGAGCGCTGAACCTGGCGGTGGGCCTGGGAACCGCCTATGTTGATTCCACCGCGGTGCTCGCTTTTACCGGAGAAACTCACACCTACATGTTTGGGCGCGGGGTGCTCCAGGAGATCGAGCGGATCCGGGCCGCCGATTCCCTGCGCGTGCTCGAACCGGTCTCCAAGTTTGCCGCCCTCGCTACCCGCGCGGAGCAGCTGCCCCACCTGCTGAACCGGGCTTTCCAGGCGATGCTGGGCGGCAGGGCCGGTCCCGCCGTGATCTCCCTGCCCATGGATGTTCAGGCCGAGGCCGCGCACTATGCCCCGGAAACGGCCGCCGGACCCGGGTCCCGCCCGCCCCGGCCCGACGCCACCGCCCTGAAGAAGGCGGCCGCCCTGCTCAACGAAGCCAAGCGCCCGGTAATCCTCGCCGGCGGCGGCGTGCTGCGCGCCGGGGCTTCATCCGCCCTGCTCGCCCTGGCGGAGCGGCTGGGCGCGGCGGTGATCACCACCATGGCCGGGAAAAGCTCTTTCCCCGAAGATCATCCCCTCTACGCCTGGCATGCCGGCTCCAAGGGAACGGCCTGCGGCAATGAGCTGGCCTCCGGCGCAGATGTCCTCCTGGCCCTGGGGTGCCGCTTTGCCGACGAAACGACCTCATCTTACCGCAAAGGAACCAGCTTCAACATACCGCCGGCGAAGCTGATCCATGCCGATATCGATCCCCTGGAAATAGGCAAGAACTACCCGGTCGCCGAAGGGCTCACCGGCGATGCCGGGGCCGTACTGCAGGGCCTGCTCGAGGAGCTGGGACCGGCCGGCGAAGACTACCGCGAAAAGCCTTACACTGCCGAGATTGCCTCCAGGAAAGCCGCCTGGTTTAAAACGCTGGAGCCCTTCCGCTCCCGCGAGCACGATCCCGTTACCGTCTCCAGGGCGCTCTTCGAGATCAGGCGGGCCCTGCCGCGCCGCGGTTACCTGGTAACCTCCTCGGGACACAGCCAGGCCCAGGTGCTGCAGGAGTTTCCTTTTTACGAACCGGGAACCCTGGTGACCACGGGCGGTTTTTCCACCATGGGCTTTGCCCTGCCCGCAGCGATGGGCGTGAAGCTGGCCCGCCCCGATGATCCGGTCATCGCGCTGGCCGGGGACGGCGACCTTTTAATGACCGTTCAGGAGCTGGCCACGGCAAAGCAGTACAACCTGCCTCTTACCGTCGTTGTCCTCAACAACCGGGGCTTCCTCTCCATCCGCGATCTGCAGATGGATGTTTACGGTGAAGAGCGGACCTACGCCACCGAATTCGCCTCGCCTGAAGGAGAGCCCGCAGCGGTCGATTTTGTTTCCCTGGCCCGCTCCTTCGGCGTGGAGGCGGAGCGCGTCTCCCACCCGGGCGAGGTGGAACCGGCGGTTAAGCGCGCCCTGGCGGAAGCGGCCCCGCGGCTGGTGGAGGTGCAGGTGAACCGGCAGTATCCCTATTCGGGGGGCAAAGCCGCCGGCTGGTGGGATGTTCCCGTTCCCGAATACCTCGAAGAAAGAAGAAAAGCTTATGAACAAGGCAGAGCCGAAGAAAAACTCGAGCCGTAACCTGGTTAAAACCTTTCAGCGCGGCCTGAGAGTGCTCGAAGAGGTCTGCCGCCGGGCCGACGGCGTCACCCAGAGCGAGATGGCCAGGAAACTGGGCGTCAACCGCAGCACCGCGCTGCGCTTTTTGGCCACCCTGGAGGCCGAGGGCTATATCGACCGCCGCGGAAAAGCGCTCTACCGGCCCACGGTAAAGATGGCGGAGCTGGCCCGCAGCGTCATCGACAGCCTGGAGATCAAGCCCTTTGCCCATGAGCAGCTGAAACGGCTCACCGGGCAAACAGGCTTTTCCTCCCACCTGGCCGTCCTTTCAAACCGGCGCATCGTCTATGTAGACGGCGAACAGGCGGAGGGCATGGTCAGGGTAAATGCCGACATCGGAACCGCCGCCCCGGTCCACTGCTCCGCCACGGGCAAGGCGCTGGCGGCTTACATTGAACCCGTTGAAAGGAACAAAGTAATCGCCCGTTACCTGGAGGGCTCTGCCCGCTTTACCGCCTACAC
>JAAZIE010000029.1 GCA_012510305.1 Bacillota bacterium
CCACGGCATTGTGAAAAAAGCCGCTCGCTCCAAACACGACAAAGAAAAGAGCAGTGCCGCCGATAAGGAGCAGATGGCGGAGCAAATAGTCTTTGGCCACCCTTCTGCGAAGCAGCACCTTGACTGCAATCCGCAGGGAAAGCACAAGGGCCATAATTGCCGCCAGAATACCCAGGGCGGGCATCCGGGCCAGATATAGAACAACCAGCAACAGTACGGTAACGGCGTAACCCTTGCCGGCAACTTTCAGCGATCTCTCCACCATCCTGAACCCGGGTTTGTTCTCCCGCACGGCTCTCCCCCTTTAAAAGGAAACTCCTGGATCCCTCCAGTAAATAATTCACCGTCTAATTGGCCTACTCCTGCTATTTCGCCTCCTGTTATGCCTCCCGCCACCGTTCCGGTAAACCTTATGCCGCCGGCCCTGCGGCGTTCCCAAAGCAGCACAAGGAGCACCTCCCGGTGCACATCTATCCCGCTGAAGGGTTTTGCCAAAATTAAAAGAATAATGATGAAAGATAGTTTAACCAAAATTAGCCTGGGAAAGGCGAACAATACCGGGGGGGAATACTGCTGTGGAGGAGAACAGGAAATGGGAACAGGTAGAAGAAAAAGCTCGTGAGATCGTGGCTGCGCTTACCCTGAAGGAAAAAATCCGTTTCATGTCGGGTAGCTGGGCAAACGCCCGCTCCTTTATCCTAGATGGCTTCAAGTACAACTACCGTCCCTGGAGGGCGGGCGGTTCAAAGCGCCTGGGCGTGCCTCCGGTGAAATTTGTCGACGGCCCCCGGGGAGTCGTCTCCGGACGCTCCACTTGCTTCCCGGTAGCCATGGCCCGCGGGGCAAGTTGGGATAAACAGCTGGAAGAACAGGTGGGCGGCGTAATCGGGAAGGAGATCCGCGCGCGGGAAGGAAATCTTTTCGGAGGCGTCTGCATTAATTTGCTGCGTCATCCCGCCTGGGGCCGTGCCCAGGAGACCTTCGGCGAAGATCCCCACCTTCTGGGTGAAATGGGGGCGGCGCTGACCCGGGGAGTACAGAAGCATAACGTGATGGCCTGCATCAAGCACTATGCAGCCAACAGCATTGAAAATTGCCGTTTTACCGTGGATGTCAGGCTGGACGAGCGCACCCTGCGGGAGGTCTACCTGCCCCATTTCAAGCGCTGCATCGATGAAGGAGCCGCCTCGGTTATGGGCGCTTATAACAAGATCCGCGGAATCCACTGCTGCCACCACACCTACCTGTTGAAAAATATTTTAAAGGAAGAATGGGGTTTTGACGGTTTCACCCTTTCCGATTTTTTATGGGGGATCAAAGATACCGTCGAAGCGGCCAATGGCGGAATGGACCTGGAGATGCCGATGACCCTTTTTTACGGGCGCAAACTGAAAAAAGCAATCAGAAAAGGGCTCGTCGTGGAGAAAACCCTGGATGAAGCGGTGCGACGAATCGTCAGGAAGCTGCTGCAGTTTACCCAAGCACCGGATCCGCAGGGCTACCCGGCAGAACTGGCGGCCTGCCCCGAACATGCGGCGCTGGCACGGGAGACAGCCGAAAAGAGCGCGGTTCTGTTAAAGAACAGCGGCGGCATTCTGCCCCTGGATCGGAGCAATGTCAAGCGGCTGGCCGTAATCGGCGAGCTCGCCACTGCGCCCAATATAGGCGATTACGGCAGCAGCCGCGTCCGCCCGCCTTACGTAATCACCCTTTTGGAAGGCCTGGAGAGCCACTTGAAAGGGTGGGCCACCGTGCATTACGACAACGGAAAGGACCCGGAACGGGCCCGGGAACTGGCCCGGGGTTGTGATGCCGCCGTCATCGTTGCCGGTTACCGGCACAACGAAGAGGGCGAGTACATCGTCGGGCTGAGAAAGAAAAGGAAAAAAGGGGTCCCTTCCCCCTTTGGCGGAGACCGGGAAGATATCGCCTTAAGTGAAAAAGACCGGGCCCTTATTGAAGCCGTAGCCCCCGCCAACAGGAGCTCCATCGTGGTCCTCATCGGCGGCAGCGCCATTACCATGGAAGAGTGGAAGGAAAAAGCGGGGGCCATTCTGATGGCCTGGTATCCAGGCATGGAGGGAGGCAACGCCGTTGCCCGGCTGCTCTTCGGCGAGGTAAACCCCAGCGGCAAGCTGCCTTTTACAATACCCTGCCGGGCGGATGATCTCCCTTTCTTCGATGACCAGGCTGACGAGATCGAGTATGGTTACTACCACGGCTACACCCTCCTGGAGAAAAAGGAAGTGGAAGCAGCCTTCCCCTTCGGTTTTGGCCTCAGCTATACCCGCTTTACCTACAGCAACCTGCAGGTCCGGCAGACCGGCGGAGCCATTACCGCCGCAGTAGACCTGGAGAACAGCGGTGAAAGAGCCGGCGAAGAGGCGGTCCAGCTCTACATCGGTTTTGAAAATTCGGCTGTTGACCGCCCCGTTAAACTGCTCAAATGTTTTGACAAGGTCCGCCTGGAACCCGGCGAAAAGAAGAGGGTCGCACTCACAGTGAAGCACGAGGACCTGGCCTGGTACAACCCACGCTTCAAAAAGTGGGAGCTGGAGGCGATGGAATACACCGTCTACGTGGGAGGATCCTCGCAGCAGGCAGACCTGTTGAAAGCGCCGGTGACACTATTTTCTTAGGAGCTGCATAACTGCCGCCGGTGGCGGCAGGCGTGACCTTTCTTTTGTTGGAAAGAAAGAGCGGCGCAGGCAAAACTGTATTAAAAAAGAATCGAGCCGCTTTTAAAGAAGCGGCCGGCGAAATATACCCTGTTCATCCACAGCTCCCCCGATAGTCTCCAGATCAGCGGACTGCTTCGTTCAGAATGTTAAGCTGCTGGATAAAACTGCGCCTGGGCGACACAGTGGGGGGAAAGGGCCAGATTCGCTTGTTCATTGTTCCCACCGTGCACGAAAAGCAGATAAAATTAGAGTGTCCCTCTAGCATTTCGATCAGGACACTCTGCATGGTCGGAGCGGCGAGATTCGAACTCGCGACCTCTTGGTCCCGAACCAAGCGCGCTACCAAACTGCGCTACGCCCCGCTGCTAAAAAAATAGTATCACTTTATAAGTCTACATGCAAGCCCCAAGAGTAAGGCTCAGATTGTTTTATATGGTAGTTTGAGGCGGTTTAGAGCACATTTTGCAAAACATTGAGAAGCCGGTTTTGTGCAAGAAGCTTGGTCCGCTCTGGGGCGAGGCGGCGCCCCGCCCGCCGCCCGGGGTTTTGTTCAGCTCACCCGGCGGTAAAATAGGGGAAACTCGCCCTGCTCCCAAACCGTTTCACGAAAACGATAAAGTGTCCCGGGTTCTCGCATGAAGGTGTGCAGCGGAATCATTACCAGCAAGAAAAGCGGCAACCCATGGTACAGGTAAGATTCGAAAAACTGGTGAACCAGAAGACCGATACACAGAGAATACAGCCCGCTTGAAAGTATATACCGCGAACTGCCCTCAGCGGCTTTTTTCATCGTTTCTCGCAAACCCTGCATGAACAGAGCGCTATAGATGAGATACAAAGCCAACCCGACGAGGCCGAGCTCCACCGCTACATGAATATATGTATTATGCAGCGTAAGGGGGTTGCCGGTAATCGCAAACCAGCCTCCCAGGCCTGTTCCAAAAAGTGGGTATTGCTTAAATAACTGTAGCCCTTCAGCCCACAATTGGACCCGTCCATTGGCCAGCGCTCTGACTATTTCAACAATGCTGCTTTTCTCAAAGGCCTGCTTGCTCACCAAGACTGCAGCACTCAACAGTACCAGCGGAGTATAACAATAACGCCGGTTGTTGTGCCAGATAAAGCAGAGGACGAATAAGGAAAGCGCTATTAAAGCCGCCCGCGAAAAAGTTAAGACAAGCGTAACCAGCTGGATTGCCAGGATGAAATAGAAAGATGGTACCCTCAGCCCGTTCGTTTCCTTGCGGCTCCGCAACAGGGCAAACAATACAATTGTACCTGCAATGGAGAAAACCAGGAACATCCCCAGTCCGTTGGGGTTGCCAAAGAAAGACTGAACCTCGGGCAAGCCGTACATGTAGTTGGGGTTGGTGATGGCGAAGGCCAGTAGATTCAACTTCAGGTTCAGGCATACGATGCCTGCAAGAGCAACTGCGCTCGCGATAGTTCCTGCCAGGCCCAGGCAAAAACAAAGACGGGACAGCGTTTCCGTGGTGCATGGCAGAAGAATGCTGAGCCCACAAGCCATCAGTAACAGAAACAACGACCGCAGCGTAACAGACAGGATCGTTGCCTGTGCTGCCGAAAATATTGTAGCCAACACGATGACAAGAGCCAACAATGCGACCAGTACATAACTGTACCTCGGGAAAGATTTATCCCCAAGCACCTCTTGTTGCCCCCTCTTACTTTAGTCTCTATCTCTCTTTATATTCGGTAAACCTTACCTTTAGCTGTAGATTATATACCAATAAGCGGTTTTTGTCTACAACCCCCTGCTCGGTCAACGGCACAGCCCATTTATCTAATTCCCACCGGCATAAGCAGCAAAGGTGCACCGTCTACCGCCAGGATCTTTTTCACCGCCACATCATCGAAGGCGCCCACCGCCACGGTGGCCAACCCCAAAGCCTCTGCCTGCAAATAGATATTTTCAGATACAGAGCCGGCCTCCATGTGAACGTAGCGGTAACCCCTTTCCCCATAGCGTCCGGTGGTTCTTTCATAATGGGCTACAATAATGACAGAAACCGGCGCCTGCACGATCATCTCCTGCCCCAGAGAAGCCCGGGCCAATGCCAGCCGCAGATCATTTTGCTGCAGCTTTTCCAGCGCATGTGCTCGAAAGTCATAGCGATAAAGACCGGCGCCGGGTCCTTCCAGATCCCCCGCCGCGAGGTATAATTCCAAGGGGTAAGTGGCTCCCGCCGAGGGCGCCGCACGAGAAACCCCGGCGGCACCTGCTGCGCCCGGTCCGCCCGCAGCCCAGAGCAGCTGACCCGCCTGCGCCGGGGTCAAGCCCCGATCTCGAAAGCTGCGGCGCGAGATACGGCTGTAGATCGCTTCCTCCACCGAAACCCGCCCTTTGAGCACCGGCCGGGGGAGCGGAATCTTGATTGCACCTTCTGTGCCCATTTAAACTTACCTCCTGTGACCGCCTTTAAAAAAAGAGTAGTTAAAATACTTGAGTTAACCCCAAAGCACCGCCCACGGTGGTGCTGTTCAAATATTTCACCCCTCGCCCCGGTAACCGATCGACTCGACCCTGCCCTTTTCCACCAGCACGGGCACCATTCCGGCGCCGTACTTCTCTTTGATCTTTTTGAGCGCAGTGCGATCCCGGCCGACATTATACAGCTTGTATAAACGGCCTTCCTGCTCCAATTGCTCGATCTGCTTCCGGCAATGGGGACAGCCGTCTTTGACGTACAGCTCCAACATGGGCGATACCCCCTTCAAAATCTCTTCAGCCCCAACTACCATGTTTATATCACCTTTGCCCGTAAATTCCAACCGGACGGAGGGGCAGTACCTTTACCGCGGCCCGGTATATTGC
>JAAZIE010000242.1 GCA_012510305.1 Bacillota bacterium
GCATGCTCGGCGTGCGCCTGGAAGTAGATGCCGCGGTTGTTACCAGCGCGCTCACCTCTTTGCGCAACCTGATGCGCTGTGTTAATCGTGCCGGGATCAACATCGACGGTATGGTTCTCCTCTCCCTGGCGGGCGCCGAGGTGGCGCTTTCCAGCGATGAAAAAGAGCTCGGGGTGTTCTTTATCGATATAGGCGGCGGGACCACGGAGCTGTCTTTCTTCGAGCAGGGCAAGCTGAGCCGGATCGCCGCCGTCCCGGTGGGGGGCGAGCATATTACGAGCGATCTGGCCGTCGGGTTAAGGACAAGCTTTCTGGCGGCGGAGAGCATTAAAATTGAGCACGGCAGCGCTTTTGCAGCAGCGGCCCCCGATGAGCAGGAGATCGAAGTGAGCAGCGTGGGCAGCGGGGAACGGCGCCAGGTTTCGGCCGCCGAGATCAGCCGCTACATCGAGCCGCGGGTGCGGGAGCTCCTGCAGATTATCCGCGAAGAGATGGCCCGGATGGGCTGGCCGGAAATGCCTCCCGCCGGCGCTGTTTTCAGCGGCGGGGTTTCCCAGATGAGCGGACTGGTGGATCTGGCCTCGCTGGTTTATGAAACCAACCGGGTGCGCTGTGCGGAACATGATTTTGTGGGCATCCAGAACCCTATTTATACAAACGCCGCCGGGCTGCTTTATCATGCCCACCGGCAGGAACTTCTTTTTTACCGCCGGGAGATGGGGAAGTCCGCTTACCGGGAGAAGACGAACCCGTGGCAGCGCTTCAAGGAATGGATCTTTGAAATTATTGAGTAAGGATCTTCTTAGGGGGTGTTTTAAAAGATGATCGAATTCGAAAATGAAAGGCCCCGGTTCACTTCGATTAAAGTTGTCGGCATAGGCGGCGGGGGAAACAATGCGATCAACCGCATGATCGACGCCGGTTTAAAGGGAGTGGATTTTATTGCGGTGAACACCGATGCGCAGGCGCTGCACCTGGTGCGCTCATCGGCCAAGCTGCAGATCGGCGAAAAGCTGACCAAGGGGTTGGGCGCCGGGGCAAACCCGGAGATCGGCCGCCAGGCCGCCGAGGAGAGCCGGGAGCTGCTTGAAGAAAATATGCGCGGTTCGGATATGATCTTTTTGACCGCCGGGATGGGCGGCGGCACCGGCACCGGGGCTACCCCCGTGCTTGCCGAGGTGGCCCGGGAGCTGGATGCTTCACCGCTGAAGCGGCCGCTGGTGGTGGGTGTGGTGACCAAACCGTTCAGCTTTGAGGGGCGCAAGCGCCGGCAGCAGGCCGAGGAGGGGATTGCCCGCCTGAGAGAGAAGGTGGACACGCTGATCATCATCCCCAACGACCGTCTCTTCCAGGTTATCGACAAGCAGACGCCGATCCTGGAGGCTTTTCGCGTGGCCGATGATGTCCTCCGGCAGGCGGTCCAGAGCATCTCCGACCTCATCGCCGTTCCCGGCCTGATCAACCTTGACTTTGCCGATATTCGAACGATCATGTCCGAGACGGGGCCTGCGCTGATGGGCGTGGGCGAGGGCAGCGGGGAGAACCGCACCGCCGAGGCCGCCCGCGCGGCGACAAACAGCCCTCTGCTGGAGACCTCCCTGGAAGGCGCCACCGGTTTGCTGATCAACGTTACCGGGGGAACCGACCTGAGCCTTTTCGAAGTCCAGGAAGCCGCTGATATTGCCGGTGAAGCGATCGACCCCGAGGCGGTGATCATCTTCGGGGCAACCATTGACCAGCAGCTGGAAGATCGCGTCAGGGTAACCGTAATCGCCACCGGCTTCAAGGGAAAGCCGCAATCTCAGCAGCAGGCGTTTCCGGAGATAGATTACCGCGATTACGCCAATAGCGAGGAGATCGACCGCCCCGCCTGGTCGAGATTCCGGGAACAGAAGGAGAAGATTGCCGAAAACTAGTTTTCAGGCTTGGCCTGACAGCCAGCAGATCCCCCGCGGCATGCGGGGGATTTTTTTGTCATTTTTTTCGGGGTCCCCGCTGCCAAACTATGACAGACTTTTGGATAGCCGGGGGCTTACAATGGAGCATATCCGCTTCTGCAGGCTCATATATATTTAGAACAAGCCCCCACGGGCGGGGTGAGAAAATGTATCTTGACATTTTATTCATCATCAGCGTGCTGGTGCATTACTTTCTTCTTCTGCTTACGGCCAGGCTTTTTCACCGTCAGGCAAGCGCGGGTCGTTTGCTGGCGGGGGCGGCCCTGGGAGCGCCGGCGGTACTGCTCCTGCCTTTTTCCCTTTCCACGGTAACGGTTGCCGCCGTGCTCCTGGGAGCCCCGCTGCTGATGATCCTGGTGGCCTTCTGGCCGCTGCGGTGGGCGGAGGTCTTGTTCAGCTGCGGCGCTTTCTTTCTTTTTGCTTTTATGCTCGCCGGCGCCCTCAGCGCACTGCTTAATTTTGACGGGGCCCGCCGGTTTTTCGCCACGCCGGGGGGGGTGCTCCTCCTGCTGGGATCCTGCGCGGCTCTGTACCTGCTCTTTGCCCTGCTGCGGCCTTTCTCCGCGGAGAAAAAATGGCAAAAATGCTGGCGGGTGGAGCTGGAGGTGGCCTGGCGGGGGAAAGAGAAGATCGTGCCGGCGTTTCTGGATACGGGGAACCGGCTGCGCGATCCCTTTTCCAGCCTTCCGGTCATCGTGGTGGATTATCGCAGCCTGGAAGGGCTGCTTCCGCCGCCGCTTTACCGGATCCTGGCCGACGAGACGATGGAGCCCTGGAGCGCCCTGGAAAAGCTCCCCGATCCGGTGATGGCGCGCCATTTTACACTCATCCCCTGCCGGGGAGTGGGGCCGGGAAAGGAGATCCTGCTGGGCCTTAAACCGGATCGCGTTATTTTGCACGAAGGGGGGCGCAGCCGCTCCCTGGGATCGGCGGTTTTTCTGGGACTGAGCCGGCGGGGGTTCGGACCGGCGGCAGACTACCGGGCCCTGCTGCCGCCCGAGCTGCTCCATGCCGGCTAACTTGAAATAAAGGAGGTGGTTGTCTTGAAAACCTGGAGACTTTTGGAGCTCAAGTTCAAGCTGGTTTTATGGCGGCTGGTACGGTTTTTGGGTTTCCAGTACCCGGGTTATCTTTATTATGTCAGCAGCAGCGAAGCGCTGCCTCCGCCGCTCAGCCTGGAGGAGGAGGGCTACCTGCTGGAAAAACTGAAGAAAGGCGAGCGGGATGTCTGCTCCGTCCTCATCGAGCGCAACCTGCGGCTGGTGGTCTATATCGCCCGGAAATTCGAAAATACCGGGATCAGCATCGACGATCTTGTCTCCATCGGAACCATCGGCCTGATCAAGGCGGTCAATACATTTGACCCGCACAAGAATATCAAGCTGGCGACGTACGCTTCCAAGTGTATTGAAAACGAAATTCTTATGTTTTTAAGGCGCAACAACCGCGTGCGCAGCGAGATCTCTTTCGATGAACCCCTTAACGTGGACTGGGACGGCAACGAGCTGCTGCTCTCTGATGTGCTCGGCACCGAGGGAGACCTGGTCCTGAAGAATATTGAAAAAGAGGTGGAGCGCAAGCTGCTTTACCTGGCTATGGAAAAATTGAGCAGCCGGGAGCGGCGGATCATGGAGCTGCGCTTCGGCCTGGTCAACGGCGTGGAGAAGACCCAGAAAGAGGTGGCCGGGCTTTTGGGAATCTCGCAATCGTACATATCGCGCCTGGAGAAACGGATCATCAAGCGGTTGCAGCGGGAGATTCGCAAAATGGAATAGAGCGCCGGAGCCCCGCTGCAGAATAAAATAGCCCTCCTGGGAGATACTCTAGTTATCTCTCAACAGCTGCAAGGGGCGAACAAATTGAACAAAGTGGAAATTTGCGGCGTAAATACGTCCAAGCTTCCCGTGTTGAAGAATAAGATTATGCGGCAGCTTTTTGAAGCGATGCAGCAAGGAGACGGCGGGGCCAGGGAGAGGCTGATCAACGGCAACCTGCGCCTGGTTCTCAGCGTAATACAGCGGTTCAACAACCGCGGCGAATACGTGGACGATCTCTTCCAGGTGGGCTGCATCGGCCTGATCAAGGCGATCGACAACTTCGACCTGGGGCAAAATGTAAAGTTCTCCACCTATGCGGTTCCCATGATTATCGGCGAGATCCGGCGTTACCTCAGGGACAACAACCCCATCCGCGTGAGCCGGTCGCTGCGCGATATCGCTTACAAGGTCCTTCAGGTGAGGGATGTCCTCGCCAACAGGCTCTCCCGCGAACCTTCCATCCGCGAGATTGCGGCAGAGCTGAAGCTGGAATCGGAGGAGATCGTCAACGCCCTCGATGCGATCCAGGAACCGGTCTCTCTTTTCGAGCCGATCTATCATGACGGGGGCGATCCCATCTTTGTCATGGATCAGATCCGCGATGAAAAGAACAACGATCGCCGCTGGCTGGAGATCCTGGCGATCAAAGAAGCGATGACCAGGCTCAGCGAACGCGAGAAGATGATCCTGACGATGCGTTTCTACCGCGGCAAAACCCAGATGGAGGTAGCCGACGAGATCGGCATCTCCCAGGCCCAGGTTTCGCGGCTGGAGAAAGCCGCCCTGGGACACCTGCGAAAACATGTCCAGTAAGGAGCACCCGCACCGCGCATTCCAAGTTTCAATTGCTTCCCCGCCGGAGTAGGCTTATAATAAAAAGAAAGATTTACCGGAGGAGAGATTTTTGATCAGGATAAGCGAACTGCGGGAACGCGAAGTGGTCAATGTGAATGACGGCCGCAGGCTGGGGACAATCCGCGACCTGGATCTGGATCTGGAAAAGGGAACAGTGAAAGCGATTATTGTGCCTGCCGCCGGACGGATCTGGGGCAAGCTCTCCCGAACTCAAAGCTACATCATCCCCTGGGATAAAATAGTAAAGATCGGTATCGACACGATCCTCGTTGACCACCCGGCAGCCGATTGAAGAGCGGGGAAAATCCCACCGGTTCCCCACCGGTAAATTTTTAAAAATAAATGTAGAAAATGTTGCGGCAAAAGAAGATGAAAGATGAGCCGGCAGCCGGGCCGGGGGAGGACAGGTAATGGGTGAAGCAGATATTTCAAGAAATGATGAGCGCTCCCGGGGAGAGGTTCCCTTTCAAGAGATCCGGAAACGTGACGGCCGCATGGTTCAATTTGACCCGGTCAAGATCACCGATGCGATCTTCAAAGCGGTCCAGGCCGTGGGGGGGAGCAACCGGGAGATCGCTGAAAACCTGGCCTGGCAGGTGATCCGCCACCTGCAGGCGGCCGGTCATGACGGGGTCGTCCCGGCGGTGGAAGAGGTTCAGGATACCGTGGAGAAAGTGCTCATCGAAAATGGACATGCCCGCACGGCGAAGGCGTACATCCTCTACCGTGACCGGCGCACCCGCATTCGCGAAGCAAAAACAGAGTTCATGGATGTGGTCAAGGAGATACTGGTGGAGTCCCACCGGGACAACGCCAGTATGAGC
>JAAZIE010000243.1 GCA_012510305.1 Bacillota bacterium
CGCTGGGCCTGGTTTCCCCGGTAGATCTTTTGCATTATTTGTACCGGTTGGACCGGCGGCCGCCCCACAAATCTGACCAGGGCGCAGCGGTGGAAGTAAAAGGGACATTGTCTCCGATGGAAGTGCAGAATATGACCGCTCACTTTGAAGAGCTCCTTCCGCCGAGCCGGCAAAGCCTGCTCCTGCTCCTGGGGCAGCAGGCTTCGCAAATGGGGGTATCCGTTTATCTCGTCGGCGGGGTTATCCGCGATCTTCTTTTGGGCCGCAAGCCTTCCGGGGATCTCGATTTTGTCGTGATCCCCGATGCCATGGACTTTGCGGCCGCGGTTTCCAAATTCTTTGACGGAGAGTTGAAACTTTTTGAGCGTTTCGGCACCGCCTCAATATTTTTACGAGAAGGGCTGCGCCTTGATTTTGCCACCGCCCGCCGGGAAATTTACGATGCCCCGGCGGCGCTGCCGCGAGTGCAGGGCACAGCCGCTCTCAAGCGCGATCTTTACCGGAGAGATTTTACGATCAACACCCTGGCCTGCTCGCTGCTTCCCCAATCATACGGGCAGCTGCATGATTATTTTAAGGGGCGGGAAGATCTACAGAACAGGGTTATCCGGACACTTTACCAGCTCAGCTTTGTCGACGATCCGCTGCGGTTGCTCCGGGGGGTGCGTTTTGAGCAGCGCTTCGGGTTCTCCATCGAAGAAAGCACCCGGAAACTGATGAGCAAGGCGCTTCAAGAACGGGTTCTGGAAAAGGTCAGCCGCAGCCGCCTGGCCCAGGAAATCAGCCTCATTTACGCTGAAAGCGATCCGGTGGCGGTATTGAAACGGTTTTACGAGCTGGGTATTTTTAGCTTCATCTACCCCCGCATTTACCCTGACAGCGCTCTCTGGCAGCGTCTGGGGCGTATCGCCGAGGCCGCCGCCTGGGCCCGGCAGCGCGAATGGAGCCGCTATCCCGATGAAGAACTGCTTTATTTAAGCGGCCTGCTCATGGAAGCGCCTCCGCAGGAGCGGCTGAGCGCTATCCGGCGGCTGGGTCTATCGCGCAAGCGGGCCGGCGCAGTGCTTCAGGGATGCGAAACCGTGCCGCCCCTGCTGCAGGAGCTGGAAGAGGCCGGCCGCGACATCCGCCCCAGCGTATTGGTTGGCCGGCTGGACCCTCTCTATCCGGAAGCGCTTTTCTTGCTTTACGCCCTGGCCACAAGCCGGGCAGTGAAGGATAATATCCGGCTTTACCTGGAGAGCCTGCAGCATGTGCGCCCGCGGCTCCGGGGGAGCTCTCTGGTAGAGCTGGGCTTGCAGCCGGGGCCCCTGTACGGCGAAATTATGAAGGAACTGCGCCGGGCCGTTCTCGACGGGGAGCTGCGCAGTGCGGAAGAAGAACTCGACTTTATCGTCTCTTACCTGGAACTGCAGAAGGAGGGGTAAGGATTTTACCGGCAAACGCACTGGATCTTTTCTGGCGAATACCTGCTTTGCTGCTGGCGATTACGATCCATGAATATGCTCATGGGCGGATGGCCTACTACTTTGGCGATGCTACCGCAAAATACCACGGGCGGCTTTCTTTGAATCCGCTCAAGCACTTGGATCCGCTGGGCACCATTGCGCTGTTGTTTTTCGGTTTCGGATGGGCCAAGCCGGTGCCGATCAACCCCTACAATTTTCGCGATTACCGCTCCGGGATGCTCTGGGTCTCTTTTGCGGGCCCCCTGGCTAATTTTGCCCTGGCCCTGGCCGGACTTTTTCTCTTCTATATTCCGGTAAAATTCGGTTTTGGCTGGATGCCCTATTACAAGTTCATCGACATTCTCATCACTTTCAATATTCTTCTGGGTGTATTCAACCTCATCCCTGTTCCCCCGTTGGACGGCTCGAAGATCCTGACCGCCCTGGCGCCGGATAATATTGCCGAGTTTTTCAGCCGCATCGAGCCCTACGCACCTGTTTTGCTGATGGTGCTTATTTTTAGCGGGGTGCTTGGACGCGTGATTGTGCCTTTATTTCAGTACGTATATAATGCCATGGAGACACTGGTTATCCTGATCCTGGGGATAGCCTGATATTTGGGGTGAAAATATGTCTAAAGATCAATCGAATACAAAGAAAATGAAAACCATCGTCAGCGGTGCGCGGCCCAGCGGGCGGCTGCACCTGGGCAACTACATCGGCGCCCTGCAGAGCTGGCTCAAGCTGCAGGACCAATACCTGTGCTATTACTTTATCGCCGACTGGCACGCGCTCACCACCGGGTACGCCGAGTCCGGCGAGATCGGCGAAAACAGCCGGGAGATGCTCATCGACTGGCTCAGCTGCGGCCTGGATCCGGAGAAAGCGGTTCTTTTCCGCCAGTCCCGGGTCAAGGAACATGCCGAGCTCTTTTTGCTCCTGGGCATGATCACGCCCATCTCCTGGCTGGAACGCTGTCCCACCTTCAAGGAGCAGCTGCGCGAACTGGAAGGCAAAGAGATTCATAATTACGGCTTTTTGGGCTATCCGCTGCTCCAGGCTGCGGATATCCTGGCTTACCGGGCCGATGCCGTTCCCGTGGGAGAGGACCAGCTGCCGCATTTGGAGATTACCCGCGACACGGCACGTCGTTTCAACCATCTCTACGGAAAAATCCTTCCCGAGCCCGAGGCGCTGCTGGGCCGTTATCCGCTGCTGCCGGGAATTGACGGGCGCAAGATGAGCAAAAGTTATGCCAACGATATTGCGCTTTCAGATCCCCCGGAGACGATCAGGGAGAAGGTTAACCGGATGATCACCGATCCGCAGCGGGTAAAAAGAAAGGATCCCGGCCGGCCTGAAGTCTGCACAGTCTTCAAATTCCATGAAATTTTCAACACCGCGGAGATCCCCCGCATCCAGACCGCCTGCCGCAGCGCGGAGATCGGCTGCGTCCAGTGCAAAGAGCTCCTGGCCCGCAAGCTGATCGAGGTCATGGCGCCGCTGCACGAAAAGAGGCGCTCCCTGGAAGAGAAGCCGGCCTATCTTGAAGAGGTGCTCGCCGGGGGCGAAGAGAGGGCGGCAAAGGAAGCCCGCGCCACCCTGCAGGTGGTGCGCGGGGCCATGGGGCTATGAGTCCGCAACCGGCGAAATACACGATCAGGCTGCCCATTTTCGAGGGTCCTTTTGATCTCCTTTTTCACCTGATCAAAAAAGAGGAGCTGGATATCTGGGAGATCTCCATCGCCTCTGTGGCCGAGCAATACCTGGCCTACCTGCAGTCGATGCAGGAGCTGAACCTGGATATAGCCAGTGAATTTTTGGTGATGGCGGCGACGCTGCTGCGCTTAAAATCCAAGCTGCTGCTGCCGCGTCCTGTAGATCCGGGAGAAGAAGAGGAAGAGGAGCTCTTTCAATTTAAAAGTCCCGAAGAGCTCTTCGCGAGGCTGGAGGAATACCGGCTTTTCAAGGAAGCGGCCGGTTTTTTCAAAGAACGGGCTGCCGAGCAGCGCAAAGTATTTCTCCGTGCCACCGGCGGCAAGGAGAAGTACATGCTCCTGTCAGGACGGCAGCAGCAGAAAAGTTACTACACTTACTGGGAGGGGGCCCACCTGCTCAGCGAGATCATGAACCGCTTCGAGGCCGCCGCGGCCGCCCGTGCCCTGGCGCCGGCGATCGATCTGTTTGAGGATATCCCCATCGGTGAACGCAGCGCTCATATCTGCGCCCTGCTGAAGCGGTCCGGGGGAGCGCTTTCCTTTCGTTCCCTGCTTCTGAAAAAAAATCTGCGCGAAGTGCTGGTTACCTTGATCGCCCTTCTGGACCTGGCCCGCCGGCGGCAGGTACGGCTGCTTCAGGAACGGCCCTTGGGGCCTATCCTGGTGGCGCCTTCCCAAAAAGGAGCATAGCATTGTCTGAAATTAATTTAAAAGCGATCATCGAGGCCATTCTTTTTTTATCGGAAGAGCCGGTGAGGGTCAAAAAGATAGCCTCCCGCACCGGCATATCCATCGAAAAAGCGGAAGCGCTGCTTGGGGAACTGCAGCAGGATCTGATCGAGCAAGGGCGCGGTTTGCGTATTTTTGAAGTCGCCGGCGGTTACCAGATGGGCAGCGCCCCGGAGCTGGCTCCCTACCTGGAGGAAGCAGTGGGCGAGGAAGAATCAGGGCAGCTTTCCAACGCTGCGCTGGAGACGCTGGCCATTATCGCCTACCGGCAGCCGCTCACCCGCCTGGAGATCGAGGAGATCCGCGGAGTCCGCTGCGAGTACATCCTCGATAACTTGTTAAAGCGCAAGCTGATCCGGATTAGCGGGCGCAAAGAAAGCCCCGGCCGCCCGCTCATCTATAAAACAACCCCCGATTTTTTGCAATATTTCGGTTTAAAAGATCTCCGGGAACTCCCCCCCCTGGAGTAGCAGCGCCGGCAGCGGAGACCGGCCCAAGTCCACCGCACCGCTCCTTCTTTACCACTACCTGTTGATTTACCCGACAAAGGACAGAATATTGATCAGTTCATAAATATGAACCATGGAGGAGAAGGGTCATGGCCTGGTGGGGCCGGCTGCTGCTGTCGGGATTTGCCCTGTTGCTTTCAACCGGCATTATCCTGATGCTGCCGCTGCGCATATTTGTCTGCTACCTTAGAGAAAATAAAACAGCTCAGGTTACCCTGCGGCTTGAACTGGGGTTTATCGCCTTGGTCCGGGAACCGTCCGAGAGAGCGGCCGCCGGCGGGAGTCCCGCCTGGTACCTGGCGGCGGGGCGGTTCAGGGTACCGGCTGCCTTCATGCAGTTAAACGGGAGCAAAAGAGCCGGGCTCCCGAGGGCCGGCCGGCTTTTGCAGCGCCGCCTCCCGGAGCCCCCGGATATAAGCGATCTTGCCGGGCTTTTGGCGCTCCGCCGGCAGGCGGGGCCGTTGTTGAAAAAAATAACCTGGTCTCACTTTGACCTGGCAATTTCGTGGGGCGGGAGCGATCCGGCCCTCACCGCCCTGGCCGCCGGAAGCTGCTGGTCCGCTCTGGGTGCCCTGGCAGGGTTGCTCCAGGTCTATTTTACGGTAAAGGAGCCACCGCGTATCCGGGTGGAACCGCAGTTCAGGAGCGCCGGCCTGCAGGTTCGCTGGGAGGGAGAGGCGGCTCTTTCTCTCTATCGCTGTTTGAGGTTATGGCAGTTTTTCAAAAAAATTGGAGGTGCGGACAGTGGAACATCATCCCATTGAAAGTCTCATGAAAACCGCCATGGAAAATTTAAAAGAGATGGTGGATGTGAACAAAATCGTCGGAGATGCCGTGGAGACCCCCGATGGCAGCGTGATCATTCCAATCTCCCGGGTCTCTTTCGGCTTCGCCGCCGGGGGGACGGAATTTGAACAGCAAGGCGAAGGGGCCAACCAAAGCAAAAATCAGGAGGAGCTTCCCTTTGGCGGCGGCAGCGGCGGCGGCGTTTCGGTGCAGCCTGTGGCCTTTCTCGTGGCCGGGCAGGGGCAGGTCCGGCTGCTGCCTGTGGACCGGCATGCCGTGCTTGAC
>JAAZIE010000244.1 GCA_012510305.1 Bacillota bacterium
GCATTTATCCTGCGCCGTTTTTCCAGGAGGCGATCCGGTGTCCCCTAAGCGGCTGGCCCTGCTCTTGATTTTAGCCCTGCTCGTGGGCTGCCTCAGCTGCGGCTGCTGGAACCGGCGCGAACCGGAGCTCCTGGGCGTAGTCCTGGCGGTGGGTTTTGATTATAACCCGGAAAGCGATCTTTACACCGCCATCGCCCAGCTGGCCAACCCCATCGCCATGGGCGAGGGCAGTGGGGAATCCGGAGGCGGGGGCAGCAATAAAACATCTTTCTGGACCACCGCGGCTGAGGGACATACCCCTTTCGAAGCGATCCGCAATCTCGTTGAGACCTCCAGCCGGGAGCTGCTCTGGTCGCACTGCCGGGTGCTCCTTTTTTCGGAAAAACTGGCCCGGCGGGGGATCGGCGATGTCCTTGATCTTTTTGAGCGGGGGCGTCAGTTTCGGCTCATCATCAAGCCGGCGGTGGTTAAAGGCGCGCTGCGCGATATTATGGAGGCCGATTTTCCCCTCGAAGAGACGGGGGCGCTGGGGCTGGACCGCATGGTCATGACGATCCAGTTTGAAAAAGCGATCTTCCCGGAGAAAAATCTCAGCGAACCTATTTCCACCCTCTCCCAAACCGGCAAAGAGATGATTATCGGCAGGGTGGAAGTGCTGGGAGGCGGTAAGGTGGAAGAGGAGCCGGGCGGAGCCGACAGCGGTTCGCCCGTCCGCATCGGCGGCAGCGCTGTTTTTCGCGGAGATCGCATGGTCGGGTGGGCTGACAACAAGCAGACCCAGGGATGGGCCTACGCCACCGGCCGCGCCGCGCGCTCCTATTTCGTGGTCAAATCACCGGTTAAAGAGGACAGTTATGTCAGCATCGGAGTCTTCGGCCACAGGGCGCGGATGAGCCTGCACGGCAATGCAAAAGATTGGCGGATCGAGTTAAGGGTGAAAATGCACGGCCGTATCCAGGAGTTTGACGGCCCGGGTAATCTGGACGACAATACTGCGCTGCTCCACTCCCTGGAGCGGAGAGCCGCCGCTACGGCACGAAACCGTATCGAGGCGGCGCTGAGCCGCGCCCAGGAACTTAAATCGGATATTTTTGGTTTCGGCAACCTGATCTACCGTAAAAACCCGGAGCTCTGGGAAAAGATCGCCCCCCGCTGGGACGATGAGATCTTCCCGCAGCTAAAAATTGATCTGTCCGTTGAATTCAGGATCCTGCGTTCGGGTTTGATCGTCGACCCGCTCTAGGAGGTATGCAAAAGATGATCACCGCTGTTGCCCTGGCCATGATCCTGATCGCCCTGCTCCAGGCTCCGTCGCTGGTTAACCGGAAGAAGTGGCCCGAGCTGGCCGGTTTCAGCGCAGTCTGGCTTGCCGCTGCGATCTTTGCTCTCCTGGTCACCGCAGCGGTCCCCCTGCCCAACCCCATCGAACTGCTCGGCTCTTTCTACGGATGGCTCTATCCCCAGATGGGGGTGCATTTCAATCTCTTCCCTTGAGCGATCAAGCCGGCCCCAGAAAAATCTTGAGGCCCCACCAGAAAAAGTAGAGGGAAAACAGGCCCAGGAAGAGCCCCAGGCCGAAGATAATCCACCGGTATACTGCATCGGTGAGCCATCTCTTTCCGGTAACGAGCACCAGGGCCAGCAGCGAAAACCAGAGAAAATCAGCGAGGATATGGCCGCTAAAAAAGAGAGCCACCCCGGAATAGCCGTGGTGCCGGGAGAGAGCAACGTAGCTTGCACCGATGGTTCCCCACCAGAGAAACCAGTAGGGGTTGGTGGCGGTAGCGATGATGCCGCCCCAGAAAGGCGAGCGGCCCGCTCTTCCCTTTCCGCCGGATCCCTTCAGTGAAAGCTTTCCCGCGAGGGCGCCCCGGATCATGCCGTAACCCATCCAGGCCAAGACCAGCCCCCCGGCCAAGCCGATGATCCCGGTCACAGCCGGCCGGGCCAGGTAATCGCCCAGGCCCACGAGCAGCAGCACAACCACCGCGGCCTCGAGCAGACCGTGTCCCAGGGTGACCAGCGGAGCCGCCGGGTAACCCCTGCGGAAAGCATGCTCCACCGTTACCGCAGTTAAAGGACCCGGCATCAAGGCTCCGGAGAAGGCCACAAAAAAAGAGGTGGTAAAAATCAAGGCCGGCTCAACCATATCTGCACCCCCTGCTTTCCGC
>JAAZIE010000245.1 GCA_012510305.1 Bacillota bacterium
AAGGTAGCCAAGGCTGGCGGATAGGCTCAGCAAAAAGGCAACCAGGATTACCAAAAATCCGCGTAATATATTCAAAGAAATCCTCCCCTCCCGCACGGTCTACCGGTATATTGACTAGATAGTATGGTCCAATATTCCGGTGTTCATTAATTTTACAGGGAATTTTCCTTTAAAAGCAGGATATAAAGGGACAATAGCGAATAACTACTCAGACTGCCGGACAGGCCTGCTGATGTTGTACCCGGGGCCCGGAATAAAATATCCCCAAAAAGATCATAATTTTTCATAAGAAAGGTTTTGGAAATCCTCCGGTAATAAAACGTGTCCATTCATGGTCAACAGCGGATCAATGTCTTTCTTTAAGGGAAGAGCTGCGGTGCCGGCGAGTGCACCTCTCTCGCAGCCTCGTATGCACGGTTAAAAAACCGGGGACAGAAGCTTTGCGCTGGAAATCACCCGGCCAACTCATATTTAACGGCCCCTAAACCCACTGCCCCAGATGCTGCGATTTTGTCTTTTGCACAGGGCGGCGTTTTTCTCAAAGATGAACAGAACATATGGACGTGAATTGATTTGAGAGTGAGTGTCATATAAATGGAACAAGGTGGTGTTTGTAAATTGGATTCAAGTCAGTTACAGTCGGCGACACTGAGTGAGCTGCGCCGCCTGGCCAGGGAGAAGGCGCTGCGAGGGCATTCAACCATGCGCAAGCAGGAGCTCATCGATGCCCTCACCAGGCTGCTGGCCCCTACAGGGCAGGTCGCTGAAGACAGCGCGGAAGAGGAACCGGAGAAAGAGCTTGACAGCGCCTCCGGGCTTTTGGAGATCATGAATGACGGGTTTGGTTTTTTACGCCGTTATAAATATCGTTATTCTGATGATGATATTTATATCTCCGCATCACAGATCCGCCGCTTTAATCTGCGCACCGGTGATGTCATCTCCGGAAAAATCAGGCCGCCCAAGGATAATGAGAGGTATTATGCGCTGCTGCAGGTGGAATTAATTAACGGAGAAAATCCGGAGACTTTTTCTCGCCGGCCCAATTTCACCTCGTTAATTCCGGTACATCCGCGCGAAGCCATGCGCATGGAGACCGAGCCCAATATTCTCGCTACCCGGATTATCGATCTGCTCATTCCTATCGGCAAGGGGCAGCGCGGGCTCATTGTTTCTCCCCCGAAAGCGGGAAAGACAATACTGCTGAAACAGATTGCCAACAGCATCTCCACCAATCATCCCGAAGTAACCCTGATCATCCTGCTGGTCGATGAACGGCCTGAAGAGGTCACCGACATGGAGCGCAGCGTCAAGGCCGACGTGGCCAGCTCCACTTTCGACCAGAGGCCGGAAAATCATATCCGCATCTCCGAGCTTGTTTTGGAGCGAGCCCATCGCCTGGTGGAACAGGGGCAGAATGTGGCCATTCTCCTGGACAGCATTACCCGCCTGGCCCGGGCCTACAACCTGGTGATTCCCCCCAGCGGCCGGACCCTCTCGGGAGGGATCGATCCGGCGGCATTTTACAAGCCCAAGCGCTTTTTTG
Organism: Bacillota bacterium; assembly: GCA_012510305.1. Lineage (GTDB taxonomy): Bacteria > Bacillota > Dethiobacteria > DTU022 > DTU022 > JAAZPQ01. The sequence goes on from JAAZIE010000245.1 coordinate 1,547, forward strand.
GGGCGGCGAGGAATATCGACGGCGGCGGCAGCCTGACGATCATCGCTACTGCGCTGATCGATACGGGCAGCCGGATGGACGATGTTATTTACGAAGAGTTCAAAGGGACCGGCAACATGGAGCTGCACCTGGATCGCAAGATCTCTGAACGGCGCATCTTTCCGGCCATCGATATTTCACGCTCAGGGACACGCCGCGAAGAGCTTCTTCTTGACGAGCGTAAAATTGAACTGATGTGGGCCCTGCGTCGGGCGATGGGAAACACCCAGAACGTTGAATTCCTGGAGATGCTCTTCGAAAGATTAAAAAAGACCAAGAACAACGAGGATTTTCTGAACAACATGCACACTTTTTCATAAAAATAACGGAGTAATCCACCGGAGAGATGCACCTTTCCCGAAATATTGGATATCCGCACTGCCCGGCGCTGTACACCGGTTTATTGCACCGGGCGCGGTTTTCCTTGAACCAGCTTGCCAACCCCCCCATGGCGGAAAATGAATAATTTTGCATCCAAAACAGCAAAATATGGTGCAAACTTGCTGTTAGGGGGCTTACACTATGTCAGGTCTGGCTAAGACAGCAGCGGTAGCGCTCATTCTCGGGCTGACCTGTTTCGGTTTTGTGGTGAAGGTTTCCGCCCTGGATCAGGAAGGGGAAGACGATGAAATGGGCGAGGTGCCGTTATATTATCTGCAGCTGCAGGGTTTTACAGCGGCCCTTGAAGAAGAGGCTCTCCGGCCCAAGATAGTGGAGTACACCGTTCAGCCGGGCGACTGCCTCTATACGATTGCCGAGGAATTCGGTACCGATGTTGATACCCTGACCGGATTAAACAATTTAACCAACCCCGGCTTGATTTACCCGGGTGACCGCCTGGAGATATTGACTGTGGTGGGCTGTGTTCATGACGTCAAAGAAGGCGATACTGTTACCGCGCTGGCCTGTTCTTATGGGGTTGATGAAAAAGTTATATTGCAGGCCAACGTTATTGAAGACTCATCAGCCTTGCCCCGCGGGGAACGCATTATTGTTCCGGGCGGGGTTGTCTCTCGCGGCGCGGGGCACCCCGTTTTTCAGTGGCCTTTGCAGGGCAGGATCACGTCAGGTTATGGTTGGAGAGATGGAAAATTTCATTACGGTATCGATATTGGCGCCCCCTGCGGATCTGCCTTTTACGCGGCTGCCGGCGGGCAGGTGGTCTTTACCGGCTACCGGGGCAGCTATGGGCTTTTAATCGAGGTGGACCACGGGGCCGGTTACCGGAGCCGCTATGCCCATGCCTGCAGGGCGGCGGTATCGCCGGGGCAGCGGGTTAAACCCGGTCAAAAACTGGGCTATGTGGGCCTCACCGGTAACACTACCGGTCCACACCTGCATTTCGAAATTCACGAAGGCGGCAAAAAAGTGAACCCGCTTCAGTTATTGAACTAAACCATATCCCCGGTTTTCGGGGATTGAACAGCGGTGCAGCATGGACTTTTCAACCGGGGCTCTCAGCGCCCGGGATCTGTTGAAGCCCTTTCTTGCCGGGCAAATGAAAACAAAGCCCGGGCAGGTCTGCGTGAAACGGTTGGCCTATCACTCGGAAAACGTCACCCCGGGAACCCTTTTCTTTTGTTTGCCGGGGGGGAAACGAGATGGGCCTGTTTACGCTGCCGGGGGGAGGATTCTTTTCCCTACAGCGACCGGCAAACTGTGCTC
>JAAZIE010000246.1 GCA_012510305.1 Bacillota bacterium
GCGGTGGAGTGCCCCATCCCGGTGCTCCTGGGGGGGCACTCTCTTGTAGCGGGCAGCCTCTGGGCGCTCAGCTGCGAGCTCGCTCCGGCGCAAAAAGAACCCGGTTGCTGAGCGGCCGGGCCTGGACGTGCTCAGCGCGCCGCTTGTTTTGGCGGCGGCCGGTGTGGTAATATAAGACTGTAACCGGGGAACTTGGAGGGTTCCTTTCTCATTATCGTTACCGCAGAAAGCGTGATCAGGATGGGCGGAATATTGAGCAGGATCTTCGGCGGCTCCGATAGGGAAGTGCGCCGCCTGCAAAAGACAGTGGATCGGATCGGCGACCTGGAAGAAGAGATGGCAAAGCTGGCCCCGGCTGAATTTCCCCGGGCCACCGCCCGGCTGAAAGAACGGTTGGCGCGGGACGAGAGCCTGGATGATCTCCTTCCGGAGGCCTTTGCCCTGGTTCGCGAGGCGGCGAAGCGCACCGTGGGACTGCGACCCTATGATGTCCAGCTCCTCGGCGGCATTGTGCTGCACCAGGGCCGCATCGCCGAGATGAAAACCGGCGAGGGGAAGACGCTCGTGGCGACGATGCCCGCCTACTTGAACGCCTTAAGCGGCCGGGGGACGCATATCGTTACGGTGAACGATTACCTGGCGAGGCGCGACAGCGAATGGATGGGGCCCATCTACAAGCTTCTCGGCCTCACGGTGGGGCTGGTGGTGCACGATCTGACCCCGGCGGAAAGGCGGCAAGCCTACAGTGCCGACATCGTCTACGCCACCAACAACGAGCTCGGTTTCGACTACCTGCGCGACAACATGGTTCAATACCGGGAGGAGCTGGTGCAGAGGGAGCTCCATTATGCTATCGTCGACGAGGTGGACAGCATCCTCATCGACGAGGCGCGGACACCGCTGATCATCAGCAGCCGCCTGGAGACGAAGCAGGAGTACAGCCGTTTCCGCCGGGAGGTGGAGCAGCTGCTGCGCAAGCAGAACCGGCTCATCGGCGATCTTTTGAATCAGTCCCGGCAGATGCTCGAAGCAGGTGAGAAGGAGGAAGCTGCCGAGAAGCTGCTCCTGGCCCGGCGCGGCGCCCCAAAAAATAAAAATTTGCTCAAGCTGCTCAAGGAGCGGGGCATGGAGAGGCTGGTAGAGCGAATCAAGCAGCTCCTCATGACCGAAAAAAGGCTGGACCAGTTTGACGAGCAGCTTTATTTTAACATCGATGAGGTTACTAGGGCTGTCTCCATCTCTCAGCAGGGTTATCGGGAGCTGGTCCGGGGCAACGAGGAGATGGCCCGTCTGCTTGGATTTGAAAGAACTTCAGAGGCCGCTGCCCCGGGGAACCCCACCGAAGAAGAGGGCGGCGCCGGTGAACAACTCCATTTTATTCACCAGCTGCTGAAAGCATATTCTCTTTACGAAAGAGACGTTGATTATGTGATCCAGGACGGCAAAGTGGTGATCGTGGACGAGTTTACCGGGCGCCTTATGCGGGGGCGGCGCTACTCCGAGGGGCTGCACCAGGCCATCGAAGCGAAGGAAGGGGTGGAGGTGCAGGCCGATACCCAGACCGTGGCCTCGATCACCTTTCAGAACTATTTTCGAATGTACAAAAAGATCTCCGGCATGACCGGCACCGCGCTCACCGAGGAAGAGGAATTCCGCAAAATTTACGGCATGGACGTGGTGGCGATCCCCACCAACCGGCCGCTCATTCGCGAGGAGCGCCCGGACCGGGTTTACAAGAGCGAGCGGGCCAAGTTCCAGGCGGCGGTGGAGGAGATCGCCCGGCGCCATGAAGCGGGGCAGCCGGTCCTGGTGGGAACCGTCTCCGTGGAGAAGTCGGAGATGCTCAGCCGCATGCTCAAGCGGCGGGGCGTCTCCCACGAGGTGCTCAACGCGGTGAACCACGACCGCGAAGCGCAGATCATCGCCCAGGCCGGCCGCAAGGGTGCGGTGACCATCTCCACGAATATGGCCGGAAGGGGTACCGATATCGTCCTGGGGGGAAACCCGGAGTTCCGGGTCAGGGAGAGGCTGGAAAAAGAATTTGAAGC
>JAAZIE010000247.1 GCA_012510305.1 Bacillota bacterium
AATACGGGCTGCCGCCGGCGATGCTGCGCAAGAAAGACGGGGCCACCCTTTATCTCACCAGGGATCTGGCGGCGGCGATCTACCGCAAGCGCGCCTTCAATTTTACCGAGGCGCTCTACGTGGTCGGCGCCGAGCAAAAATTGCACTTTCAGCAGATGGTCAGGGTCCTGGAGCTGCTCGGTTTCCCCTGGGCCCATCGCTGTATCCATGTTCCCTTCGGTCTGATCCGGTTCAAAGACGGGCGGATGTCCACCCGGGAGGGGAAAATGATCCTTTTGGAAGATGTCCTGCAGCGCTCCGTAAACCTGGCCAGGGAGATCATTGAAGAAAAAAACCCCAACCTGGCGGATAAAGAGGGCGCCGCCAGGATGGTCGGCCTGGGCGCGGTCCGGTTTGGCGACCTGAGCAACGATCGGATCAAGGATGTAGAGTTTGACTGGGAGAAAGTCCTTGATTTTTCCGGTGAAACAGCCGCCTATATCCAGTATGCCCACGCCCGCATCTGCAGCATCCTGCGCCGGGCCGGCCTGGAGGACCCTCCCTGGAGCGATCAAGCCGCCGGCTTTTTGGGGCAGGAAGAAGAAAAAGTACTGGTCAAGACTTTGGCTGCATTTCCGGAAAAAATTGAAGCGGCTGCTGCCGGTTACCGTCCCTCTGTTTTGGCCCGCCACCTCATCGATGTGGCCCGTGACTTCAACCGTTTTTACCATGAATGCCCGGTCTTAACCGGTGAGCGGGAGCTTCGCCGGGCACGGCTTCTTCTCATTGCAGCCGTGCGCCGGGTTCTAAAAAACGGGCTCGCCCTGCTGGGTATCGCTGCACCTGAAGAGATGTAAACGTAACAGGACTAAGTTGCCGGAGGTCTGGAATGATGCTTGATTTAAAATTTATACGGGAGCACCCCCAAAAAGTTAGAGAGGCCATCGATTTAAAAAATGAACCGGCCGACCTGGACCGGCTCCTGGAGCTGGACCGGGAACGCCGCCGCCGGCTGCAGGAAACCGAGGAGCTCAAGCAGCTGCGGAACCGGGTTTCCAAAGAGATCGGCCGCCGGGAAGCAGATCCGGCGGCAGCACAGCAAAAAAAAGAGGAGATGCGCACAGTATCTTCCCGGATCAAAGAGCTGGATGAAGGGCTGCGCCGCCTTGAGCATGAAATTGAAGCGATCGCGCTCCGGCTGCCCAATATCCCCGATCCGGCGGTGCCTCCCGGGCGGGACGAAGCGGATAACGAAGCGGTGCGCTCCTGGGGCCGGCTTCCGGAGTTTTCTTTTACCCCGCAGCCGCACTGGGACGTGGGTGAAAGGCTGAGTATCCTCGATTTCCCGCGGGCGGGAAAGATCTCCGGCAGCCGCTTTGCCCTCTACTGCGGCGACGGCGCCAGGCTGGAGCGGGCCCTGATCAGCTTTATGCTCGATCTGCATACCGGCGAGCACGGCTATCGCGAAATTTTTCCTCCCTTCCTGGTCAACTCGGGCAGCATGACCGGCACGGGGCAGCTGCCGAAGTTCGCCGAAGATGCCTTCAAGATCGAAGGTACCGATTACTACCTCATCCCCACCGCCGAGGTGCCGGTGACGAACCTGCACCGCGACGAGATCCTTGACGCCGCCGGCCTTCCCCTGCGCTACGTCGCCTACAGCGCCTGTTTCCGCGCCGAGGCGGGGGCACACGGCCGCGACACCCGCGGGCTGATCCGCCAGCACCAGTTCAACAAAGTGGAGCTGGTCAAATTCGTGCTGCCGGAAAACTCGCCCGAGGAGCTGGAAAGCCTCACCGCCGATGCGGAGAAAGTTTTGCAGCTGCTCGGTTTGCCCTACCGGGTTATGCTCATGTGCAGCGGTGACCTCGGTTTTGCCGCGGCCAAAAAATACGATCTCGAGGTCTGGCTTCCCTCGGCCGGAACCTACCGCGAGATCTCCTCATGCAGCAACTTCACCGATTTTCAGGCCCGCCGGGCCGGAATCCGCTACCGCCCCGCACCGGGGCAGCGGGCCCGGTTTGTCCACACTCTGAACGGCTCCGGGGTGGCCATCGGCCGCACCGTCGCCGCGATCCTGGAAAACTACCAGCAGGAAGACGGCAGCGTCATCCTGCCCGAGGTGCTGCGCCCCTACTTCGGCGGCCGCGACCGGATCACCGCCCCCTGATGCAACACCGGGGACGGTCCGAAAGCGCCGGTAAAAGCCGGCAGTAGGTAGGCGGTGAAAGTCCGCCACATGGTAAAGAGTAGCGACCAGCCATGACCTCGAGTCATGCGTCGGCTACCCGTAAGGG
>JAAZIE010000248.1 GCA_012510305.1 Bacillota bacterium
GGCTATAGCTTAGTGCCACCGCCTCACGCTTAAATTCCTCCGTATACCTCCTCCTAGTCCCAGCCACAATAATTCACACCTCCTGAGATAATTATAGTATCTTATCTCAGTGTCCAGCAAACCGGGGGAGGCCCAGGGCTGCGGACAGAAAGAACGCCCGGCGGTTTTAAACGAAACCCACGACTCGAGGCGTGAGATCCTTCGCTACGCTCAGGATGACAATAAATGACACCCGGGATGACCGAAAAAGAAAGCCCTCAGCCTCCTCCGTGTCACCCTGAGCCCCCCACACCGTCACTCTGAGCGCAGCGAAGAGTCTCTGCCGGCCGGGCTGCGGGTTGAAAGAACGAGAGGTGTTTTAAAGAAGGGCCTCGCATTAAGGCGGAGGCCTTTGGTGCGCTTAAGGAGACGTTTGTGCTGACGTGAGATCCTTCGGGCTGCGCCCTCAGGATGACAGGGCAAAAGCGCTCAGGATGACAATAAATGACACCCGGGATGACCGAAAAGAAGGCCCTCGGGATGATCGGAAAGGGGGCCCTCGGGACGAGAACAACCCAAAAGAAAATAGGGACCTTCCTATTGGTACAAGTCCACTCCCGTGAACTGCGACCGGGAAGGAGCCTTGACAGTTTGAAATCTAAATGTTAGAATTCTAATCATTGTGCTGCCGGGGAGGGAGCGGTATGGCTGAAAAAAAGGAGAATATCGCCCGGCTCATCGTCGTGCTGCCCATGTTTATGGGGGCTTTGATGAAAGGAAGCAACTTTGAAACAGCTGTGCAGCTAAACAGCAGCGAGGCGAGGTCACTGATCTATATTTATAAACATGAAGGCGGCACCATGAGCGAGTACAGCAAAAGGGTAGGACTGGCCAGGGGTTCCTTTACCGCAGTGGCCGACAGCCTGGAAGAAAAGGGGCTGGTGGCAAGGGTGTCCGCTTCCGACGACCGCAGAAAGTGCGCCCTTATGCTTACAGGGAGCGGCAAAAAGATTGCCCGGGAAATTGATCTCCAGTTCAAGCGGCATCTCGCCGCCCGGTTGGAATCTCTGAGCGGGGAAGACCTGAGCAGCCTGGAAAAGTCGTTGAAAGTCATCGCTGCCATATCGGAAAAATTATAATTACGAGAAGGAACTGATCAGGTGAAAAAGCAGTTGGACCGCACTCATATCCTTGATTCCATGCCTGTCTTCCAGGCTATCTGGACCCTGGCGCTCCCCACAATGGCGGCCATGCTGGTCCAGGTAATCTACAATATGACCGATACATTTTTCATCGGCAAGCTCAACGAGCCGAACATGGTTGCAGCCATCGCCATATCGATGCCCATATTCATGATGATCCAGGCCTTCGGCAATATTTTTGCCGTCGGGGGAGCCTCGCTCATCTCGAGGCTGCTGGGCCAGGGGGAAAGAGCGGGCGCCAGCCGGGCGGGGGCGGTTTCTTTCTGGTCGGCCGCCGCCGTCTGCACCGCCGTCTCCATCCTGGGCCTCATCTTTATCAAGCCCGTGCTCATGTCCGCCGGTGCCAGCGTCAACACCATCGGCTACGGCAAAAGTTACCTGCGGATCATGCTTCTCGGCAGCCCGGTCATCGGGCTGAAGATGGCCCTGGCCGGGCTGCTGCGCTCCGAGGGAGCCACCAGGGAAGCGATGATCGGCATGGTCAGCGGCTCTCTTTTGAATATTGTGCTCGACCCTATTTTTATCTTTTTGCTGAAGATGGATGTGGCCGGCGCCGCCGTCGCCACGGTCATCGGCAACGTGGTCGGCTTTTCATACTGCCTTTCTTTTTACACCAGGAAAAAAGGCGTCGTCTCCATCTCCTGGAAACATTTCCGCCTCGACCGGGCGGTCTACGCGGAGATCTTCAAGGTCGGCATACCCGCTTCCATCGCCATGCTTCTCACCAGCACCGGCTTTGCCCTGGGCAATGTCTTCGCCTCCGGTTTCGGGGACGAGGTGGTGGCGGCGAACGGGGTCGCCAGGCGGATCTCCAATATCACCGTGATGCTCTCCATGGGCCTGGGCCAGGGCTGCCAGCCGCTGATGGGCTACAGCTACGGGGCCAAAAAATACAGCCGCCTTCTGGAAACGATCAAAAAGGCGGCCCTCAGCGGCACCGCCGTATGCGCCGCTTTTGCCCTGCTCTTCTACCTTTTTTCAAACTTCTGGATCCGCGTCTTCATCAACGATCCCGTGGTCATCGATCTGGGTGCGCAAATTATCCGCTCCTTCTCCCTGGGTATGCCCTTTTTGGCGATCCAGATGCTGCTCATGTCCATGTTCCAGGCCCTGGGCAAGGGAGTGCAATCCCTGATTATATCGCTGGGGCGGCAGGGCTTTTTCTATATCCCCTTCCTCGTCTTCTTCAGCTCCCAGTGGGGCTTTAGCGGTTTTATCCGCGCCCTGCCGGCGGCGGACGTGGCCACAACGCTGCTGTCGCTGGCGCTGTTCTTGCTTTTAAGGCAGGAGCTGCACCTGCGGATTTCGGCGCCTCCGCTCAGGGAAAAGCTGGCGGTGACGGAGTAACCGTTCCGGACAGCTCCCGCGGCAGCGCCCGGGTACCGGAAGCTCACTGGAGCAGGTTATCGAATATTTCTTCGAAAAGATCGCGCATTTCTTCGTAACCGGGCTCGTCGACATTGAAAAAATTAAACTCCAGAATCAGGTTAACTTTGCCGTGGTGTTGAGGAAAAATATGCTGCTCCGAGCTGACTTCGGCAAAAGCCTCTCCCGCCTTGACCTTCTTTTTGGCGATGCCGGTCACGTTGTACGCAGCAAAGCCGTTCAGGCTGTCCGCGGGATATAGCGAGCGCCCTGCACAGGTTTCCTCGGAGTGATAATCGTCAAGGGAAGCGGGCCCGGTCACACCGTCAAAGGGGGCGTAGAGCACGGTACCCTCGGGCACGTTAAAACCAACCAGGAGATAGCCCAGCTCCGGGTTGCCGTCCTCCTGGAC
>JAAZIE010000249.1 GCA_012510305.1 Bacillota bacterium
ATATCATATTGTCCTTGCGATCATGGTGGTCCTGTCGGCGGCGCTTTTACTTTATTTCAGCGGTTGCCCTTTCGGTAAAATGAGAGGCGGGGCAGCAATTGACTCCAATCTTGAAGCAGCCCTGCGGGAGCATCTGGGCAAGCGCTGGGGTGCTCTCACCGTTGAAGATTGGGCGGGTCTGAAAAAGGTGGAATTCCCGGGATGTTCCATTGAAAGACTGGCGGGCTTTGAGCATGCTGTCAACCTGCGTGAGCTGAACTTGCGCAATAACGAGATCGAAGACCCGGCCCCCCTGGGCGAACTGCCCCGCCTGAAATACCTGAACCTGGCTGATAATAAAATCAAGGATATTTCAGGCTTAAACGGGGCTGTTTTGAACGGGCTGGCGCACCTCGATGTGAGCATTAACCGGATCGACGACCTCTCCGCTCTTGATTGGGATGAGCTGAAAGCGCTCACCCACCTGGACATACGTTACAATTATATTGATTTGCAGGACCGGGAGGTCGCGGAGCTGCTCTCAGATCTGAGGTCGCGCGGTGTCAATGTGCTCTCGGAGCCCATGTATTAGCGCTCCAGCCGTCTTTCCGGCAAAATAGAAACAGGGGGGAGCGCTCCCAAGAGGCTTCGGATATAATCCCGTTTTTTATCCCGGTCCAAAAAAACAGTGTTTTCACTTTCTTTTAAAGAGCCTGGACAAAGGCTGGAGCGTGCTCCCGTGGCCCGGAGGGAACATTTATGATCCACGATAAAAAGTGTCGCGGAGTGTTCAAATTTGCAGGAAATATCTAGATAATCACGAAATAGTTGGGGTGGGCTCTTGATCCAATTGCACAAGGTTATCGCGTAAAAGGCCCGCGGGCGCGACGGGACGGCCCTGTCGACATAAGCCTAAGTCAATCAGGGGCACTTGAAAGGAGGGCTGCTTGAACAGTCACAGGCAAACAGTATATAGAGATAGCAAGCGACAAAGAATTTTATTTCCAGGGAGGAAAACAAAAATCAATGCACTTTAAAATCAAAGTACCGATCATAGCAGTGCTAATTGTCTTGATGCTGGGTTTGCTGTGCGGCACGGCATTTGCTGTAGGGCCGGGTGAGCTTTATGTGGAGGCAAATTATAACGGTGAAGGAAGTGACGGTACTTCCGAGAGCCCCTTCAAGACGATCCGGGAGGCTGTTGAAGCAGCTGAAGATGGAGATATTGTCAAGGTGCGGGCAGGGGAATATGATGTCACCTGCTTTGATGGTGATAAATTTATAGACTACTTGCGAATCGAAAAGCCGATCACCATACAGGCGGCGGATATGCAAAATAGGCCTGTTTTGAAGGCAACTTACGGCGGCGATATGGCTTTTCACCGCCAGGCGACCGTGCACATCTACAAAACAGATCATGTTACCCTTGACGGGCTGATCATATATGCAATCACCGACTACCCCAGTTCATTCATTAAGGCCCTGGAGATAACCGGAGCCAACCATGCAACCATAAATAACTGTGTAATCTACGGCGGCGGGGATACGGCGATTTACCTGTCAGGCGCCGGAGTGGGCAAATATACGATTAAAAACAACATTCTTCACGGCGCTATTGTTCCGGCAAACGGCGCCGGCAACGGGCCCGGCGGCGAAGAAGCGATCATCAGCGGCAATACAATCAACGCGAGCATCTCTTTCACGGGGAAAACCAATTCGGGATGGGATCCGAATTCCTTTGAAAACTACCCGATTATTCAGGGCAATGTGATTAACGGCACCGCTCAGGGGATGCTGATCAACAGCCGGGATGAAGACCCCGGCAAGCTGATTACTGATGAAATGATGGACCGGATTTTGAAAAACAACCGCTTCCCCGAAGGGGTTGTTCAAGCAGTACAGGACAGCTACGAGTATTACGGTGCAGAGCTGCATCGTAAAAGACTGATCTTAAATACCGAGTTCGCAAAAATAGGGGAAACCGGCGAGATAAAGCTCACTTTTGCTCAATCGGGAGTGACTTTGGTCATAGACTCGCCGGCAGACGACGCCTACGTCTCTGTAACCCGGTACAACGCCGATGACAGGAGCGCTCCCGCCGGGGTGGTTCCGGCGGGCATATACCTGCGCCTGGAGCGCAGCGATAACCTGGCCGGTGCAACTGTGCGCATCGAGGTAGCGTACGACCCGGATGAACTGCCTGCTGGAATGTGCGAAGATGATCTTAGGCTTTACCGCTACAGCGAGGAAAGGGGGCAGTGGGAAATTGTTGCCCGCCAGGGTGTGGATAAAGAAGGTCAGTTTCTCTGGGCGGAGCTGGATACTTTCAGCCTCTTCGGTATTTTTGCCGGTTCTCCCGGTGAAGAATCTGCAACCGGTGATTCGGAAAGGGGAGATACAGGAATGCCATCTGATCGGCCCGACCTGCCGCAGACTTCCGCCGGCCTGCCCTGCTGCTTCATCTCAGGGCTGCTCGCGCTTGCGGGCAGCTTTCTGCTGGTTCGCAAAAAGGGGTTGCCCGGTCGTTAAGACAGGCCGCGGTTAGGATTTACCATGAGTTAAAGAGAAGCCCAACAATCTCAAGATCTACTTGACAGTATTGATCGAAAATAAGCAAGGATATTATGCAGCCGGCAGCAAGCCGGCTGCATACTTTTTGGTGTGCCCATCACCGGTGCTGAGGTCAAAAGCCCGGGGCCGCGATTTGTCGCATTTTTATAGATGAATAACAGTTTCGATTAAGGTTGAAGTGCCTTCGCTTCATCTCTTTAAAAAAAAGCTAAAACAGGAAAAGATTAGCAGGTATTATCGATTTTCTGTCGAAATGCGAAGCCAGATGATTGAAGAGATGGCCTGATTTTTACCGGGCACCAGCTTGTTTCGGGTTGGAGGGCCCGGCTTCTCGCCAGTTCACTGAACCCTGAAAACGTTTGGGGAGAGGTGATCCGCTTTGGAATTTGCGCTCCGGCCCCTCATGGCCATCAGCCTCTGCTATATCGCCGGCATCGCCCTGGGGCGGCTCTGGCTGGAGGCACCGCTGTGGGCGCTGCTGCTGCCGGGGGCGCTGCTCATCGCCGCAGGGTGGGCTCTTTGGAAAAGACGCCTCAGTTTCTTTGCGGCTTTTTTGTTTCTGGCAGCAGCGACCGCGGGGGCGGCATCTTTTTTTGTCGCTTTTTATCCGCCGGACGCCGGCGAAGGGATCCTCGACTATGCTGGCAGGCCTTTGTATGTCGAGGGGACGATCGTAGAAGAACCGCTGCACCATGAGGATCACAGCGTCTACGTGCTGCAAGTGGATCGGGTGGCGATACCCGAGGGAAGCCGTGATCTTTCGGGCAAAATTCTGGTCAAGGTCTATGGCGGAGAGCAGGAGTTTTACCGCTACGGTGAGAGGCTGCGCCTGCGCGGCACCATTGTCGAGCCGCCGGGAAGGCGCGTGCCCGGCGGATTTGACTACGCCTTCTATCTGCGCTCCCAGGGCATCGACGGCCTGCTTTACCCCAAACCGGTGCGCATAAAATCGCTGGGTGAAGGGGATCCCGGGCGGTTGGCCGCTGCCGCCGTGGCCCTGCGCAGCCGCCTGGTGGCCGTGATCGATGGAAATCTGCCCTCGCCGGCGGCGGAACTTTTAACGGGGATCCTCTTCGGGCAGCGCAGCAAGCTGCCCGAGGAGGTGCAGGAGAACTTCAGATCTGCGGGCACCGGCCACCTCTTTGCTGTCAGCGGCCTCCACGTGGGGTTGGTCTCGGCGCTGATCCTGGGGCTGTGGCGCCTGTTGGGCCTGCGGGGGAAACTGCCGCTGGCGACGGCGATAGTATTGGTCTTTGGTTACGCTTATCTCACCGGGATGCGCCCCTCGGCGCTGCGGGCGGCGATGATGATCTCTTTCGCCCTGGGAGCGCTGCTGCTGGAGCGCGAGCGCGATCTGCCCACCACGGTGGCCCTGGCCGCCCTGGTGACGCTGTTGATAAACCCTCTTTACCTGTTCAGCATCGGCTTCCAGCTTTCCTATAGCGCCACGCTCTCCATCATCTACCTGCAGCCGCCCCTGGCCGAAGCTGCCTTGAAGCTGAAAATACCCCGCTTTATCCGGCCTCTTCTCACGGTGACGCTGGCGGCGCAGATCGGGGTATTGCCGCTCTGTGCCTACTATTTTCAGCATATCCCGGCAGGCGCGCTCTTTTTCAACCTGCTCCTGCTGCCGCTGATGGCGCCGGTAGTGGGTTTGGGACTGGGCGGCGCCCTGCTGGGGCTCATTTCTCCCATCGCCGCCCGGGCGGCGCTATTCCCCTGCCGTTTCCTGTTGGAACTGGTCCTGGTCATTACCGGCCTGGCCCGCTATCCCCTGTTTTACCGGCCGGTTTTTCCGCCGGGCCCGGCGACACTGGTTGTTCTGTACGGGCTGCTTGCCGCTGTCACCGCTTTCTATTACCAGTATCGCTGCCGCCGGCAGGAGACGCTGGTCCACCGGGACACACCGCCGGGAAAAAGATCCGGGGTTTTCGCGATCGCTTCGCAGCGCTTCCCCCGCCGGATTCTTCTTTTTGCAATCCTGGGGATCGCCGTCCTGCTGGTATGGGGTTTTATCCTCGTCCCCTCATCTTCGCCCGACCTGGTGGTGACCTATCTCGATGTGGGCCAGGGGGCGGCGGCCCTGGTGGAAGCGCCCTGCGGGACGACCCTGCTCATCGATGGAGGCGGGGAGCCGCCGCACCGGGGGGATCCGGGCAGAACGGGCGAGATGGTGCTGCTCCCTTTTTTGCGGCGGCAGGGGATCCGCTCCATCGATCTTGCTGTGATCAGCCATCCTCATGAAGATCATTTCGGCGGGATGCTGCCGCTTATTGAGGAGATTCCCGTAAACGCAATTTTGATCTCGCCGGTGCCGGGAGAATCGCCTTTCTACGAGCAGCTGCTGAAGAACGCCGCCGCCCGGAAAATCCCCGTTGAAAAAGTAGGTGCGGGGCGTCGCTGGAACGCCCCCTCGGGCCTGCTCATGGAGACCCTCGGTCCCCCGCCGGAACTTTTCGAGGGGACCGGCAGCGACCTGAACAATAACTCGCTGGTGATGAAGTTGACGTTTGGGGATACCAGCTTTTTATTTTGCGGAGATATGGAAGATGACGCTGCCGCTGAACTGCTCTTGAGAGAAAAAAACCTGGCGGCTGCGGTGTTTCTGGTGCCGCACCACGGCGGTTTCATGGAGGCGCTGCCCCGGCTGCTTCATGTGGTGCAGCCGCGGTATGCCGTTATCTCGGTAGGAACAAACCCCTTTGGCCATCCCCGGGCGGAGACGCTGGCCGCTCTCGAGGAAGCCGGGGTCAAAACCTTTCGCACCGATCTGCACGGCACGGTTATCTTCCGGACAGACGGACGGATGATTTGCGTGGAGACGATGCAAGAACCGGCGTTGGCACGGTAGTATTTTCAAATCCAGCCCTTTTCCCCAAAGGGGGGATTGCGTTATGCAACAGGAGGGACGGTCGTTGCTGTTGCATCTTTCCTCCCTCTCCTCCCCTCCCCTGCCGAAACGCGTGCAACACGAAGGTACGTCCCCAAATGTTTCACTTAAATAATCCCCTTTCCCCTTTCTTTCAGCTTGGCAGGGCAAGATTATTGG
>JAAZIE010000250.1 GCA_012510305.1 Bacillota bacterium
CCGCCCCAACTGTAGGGGTCGGGCATGCCCGACCCAACCCCGGCTGCACAAAGCACTGCAGATCGCTCATTTCAACAAAGTATGTGCTTTTCGGTCATCCTGCGGGCGCAGCCCGAAGGATCACGCTTTGCAGTAGCGGTAACGCCGCTAACACGTGGTGGAGCTGCACATGGAGGCCCGGCTTACTGCGTCTCCCGGCGGGCGACCAGGGTCAGCTTCGGCTCGCTGCTCCCGGCCGGGTGCAGACGGAAGGTGGGGTAAATGCCCAGGGGTGTAAAACCCGCCCTGTTTAAAAGTTCTTTTACCGTCTCCGGTGCATAATCTCTCTCGCGATGCTGTTCCTGGATTTTGCGGTAAAGCCCTTCTTTTTCTTTGATGAAAACGGTGAGAGAGAGCTCCCAGGTTTCGGCAGCCTTGTCAAAACGGCTTTCCCAGATGAGGGTGTACTCCTTCTCGTCGGCCCAGTAAATCGAAAGCTCTCCGCTTTGATTTCTTAACGAGGGGCGGGTCAGGTCGAAGATAAAGAAACCCCCGGGGTGGAGCAGATCGAACACCCCGGAGAAAGCCAGGGAAAGCTCCTTTTCGGAAAGAAGGTAGTTCAGGCCGTCCTGGAAGAGCAGGGCCAGGTCGTAGCGCCCGGGCAGTTTCAGCGATCGCAGATCCCCCCGGAAAAAGTCAGCGGTCAGCCCTGCTGCCGCAGCTTTATCGCGGGCCGCCCGCAGCATCGCTTCCGAAAGATCCACCCCGCCGGCCTGGTAACCGCGGGCGGCAAAGGGCAGGGTGGAGCTGCCCGTGCCGCAGGCGAGATCAAGCACTGAGCCTGGTTTGAAGCCGTGGCGTTCAAGCAAAGACTCTACGTAATCGGCCCAGCCTTCATAATCCACCCCGGCCATGATCTGATCATAAATCGCGGCGAAACCCTCGTAGGGCGCTGCGGTTTTTGTTTTGTGCCCGCTCTTATTCACGGGGTTCTTCCTGCTCTTTTTGGTGGCGCAGCACTTTGCCAAACTGCTGCAGCTGCTCCACCACGGCCGCGTTAACCGTGCCCGAAGGAAAACTGCCGTCTGCAAGCTCCGTGCCTGCTTCCCGGCCGGTGAGAAGAGATAGCGCTTCATCGGCGGTGGTAACGGCATAAATATGAAACTCGCCGGCGTCAACAGCGCCGATTACCTCGTCGCATAACATCAAGTTGTCCCGGTTTGTCTCCGGGATAATGACACCCTGCTCGCCGGTAAGGCCCCTTTTACGGCAGGCGTAGAAGAAACCTTCGATCTTGCTGTTTACCCCGCCGATGGGCTGCATCTCGCCGTTTTGGTTGATCGATCCGGTTACGGCAAAGCCCTGTTTTAGCGGGATCCCGGAAATGCTGGAGAGCAGAGCGAACAGCTCCGCCGCCGAGGCGCTGTCTCCTTCCACGCCGCTGTAGGACTGTTCGAAACAAAGGCTGGCCGAAAGGCTGAGCGGCACCTTGCGGCTGTAGCGGCGGCCCAAATAACCGCCCAGTATGAGCATTCCCTTGTCGTGGATCTTCCCGCTGAGCTTGCTTTCGCGCTCAATATCGACAATGCCGCGGCGGCCGGGATGAACCGAGGCGGTTACCTTTGCCGGCCGGCCGAACTGGTAGTCGCCCTGGTCGATTACCGTCAGTGCGTTGACCTGGCCGACCCGGGTATCCTCAAAGTCGAGAAGGATCTGCCCTTTCTCCACCGCTTCCTGAATTTTCTGCTCATACCGGTTGGAACGATAAACTTTCTCGGAAAGCGCTTTTTCCACGTGGGCTGCTTGCACGATCTTTTTTCCCTCAATCCCGGCCCAGGTGTCAGCTTCATAGAGCAGCTCCACGATATCGTTGAACCGTGTGCTCAGCTTTTCCTGGTTCTCGGCCAGGCGCACGCTGTATTCGATGGTCTTGGCCACCGCAGCGCGATCAAAATGGCGCAGTTTTTCCTGCTCGCAGTGGTAGGCAATAAAACCGGCCATCTTGTCCATGTTATGGTCGTGTTTCTCCATCTCCACATCGAAATCAACTTTCACCTTGAAGAGCTTGCGAAAATCCTCGTCGTAATAATAGAGCATCTGGTACAGCAGGGGATTGCCGATCATGATCACCTTGAGCTGCAGCGGTATCGGCTCCGGCCGCAGGGTGGAGAAGGTGGTCAGGGCATATTGCTCGCCCAGGGCCTCGATGCGGATCTCCTTGTTTTTTAAAGCCCGCTTCAGCACTTCCCATGATTGGATCCCCGCCAGGGTATCGTTGGCCTGTAGGATCAGGTAACCGCCGTTGGCCCGGTGGAAAGCGCCTGCCTTGAGCATGGTGAAATCGGTAACCACGGCGCCGAGCCGGTTTTCATATTCCAGCCTGCCCAGCAGGTTGTAGTATGAAGGGTTGGTTTCGTACACCAGGGGCGCTCCTTCAGTCTCCCGGTGATCGACTATCAGGTTCACCTCGTAGCGCAGATCGGCCTGCTCCTTGCTCTGCTGGCGTAACCAAAAAAGAGGAAAGGATTGCTCCTCCTTGTCGTCGCGGAATTCACCCAGGTTGGAAAGGACATCTTCGCGCAGCGCTTCCAGGTAGCGCTGCACCTTGGGGAAATCGCTGTATTTTTCTATAATCTCGTTAAAAAGGTGCCCGGTGGCTGAGATGGCGATCTTTTGATCGAGCTCGGTGAACTTTTCTTTCAGGCCCCTTTCGGCAGACTGGATCCGGCGGGTGATCTCCATCGCTTTTAGCTGCACGGCCGTCGATTTCTTTTCCAGATCATCTTTGACCGGCTGCTCCAGCGAGGCGTAATCTTTTTCGCTGACCTGTTCGCCATCCACCAGCGGAACGGTGACAAAACCGGAGCTGGTTCGCTTCAAGGCAAAGCTGTGTTCCGAGGCAGTCTTGTTCAGCTCATCCAGGTAGGCATGGCGCTGATCTTGAAATTCTTTCATATAAGCGGCCTTCTGCCGCTCATAGTCTTCGGTATCAAAAGCCTTGGGGATAGCTTCTTTCAGATCTTCGATCAGCCCTTCCAAAAGGCGGCAAAATGCAGAGCCTTTCCCGGCGGGCAGGCTCAGGGCCAGGGGCTCGCCGGGGCTGTCAAAATTGTAGACATAGAGCCAGTCTTCAGGAAGGGGTTCGCCGCCGGCAACCTTTTTTACGGCGGAAAGGGCATAACTGAGCCTGCCGGTTCCGGTAAACCCGGTCATAAAGATATTGTAACCGGCGTGCTTGATCTGCAGGCCAAATTCCATCGCTTTAACGGCGCGATCTTGCCCGATCATCCCCTCAAGGGGCATAACATCGGCGGTCGTTTTGAAATTGAGCCTCCGCGGATCGCAGCGGCACTTTAGCTCTTCGGGTGATAACTTGTGAACAGCCATCCGGATCCCCCTAACTTTTAGGTATTTTGCCTGGGACAGTTAGATCTCTTGAAGCACTGTCCAGGTGGATGCTGCGGCCGGCCGGGGCGGCCTTTTCCCACAGACAAAGATCTTTCAAGAAGCAGCAGGGACATTGAGGGCTTCTGGCCCGGCAAAGGGTTCTCCCGTGGGCGATGAGGCGGTGATGCGCGGGGCCCCACTCCCGGGGAGGAAGCCGGCTTTTAAGCTCTTCTTCCACCCCGGCGGTGCTTTTAGACCGGGCCAGGCCCAACCGGCGCGAAACCCGGAACACATGGGTGTCCACGGCCAGTGCGGGCTGTCCGAAGGCGGCGTTCAAGATCACGTTGGCACTTTTACGCCCAATCCCCGGAAGCGAGGTTAAATCCTCGAAATTGTCCGGCAGGACCCCGCTGAACCGCTCCACGATGATCCGGCTCGCTGCTACCAGGTAACGGCTCTTGTTCCGGTAAAGTCCGCACCGCCTGAGATAAGGTTCCAGCTCTGCCGGTTCCAGGCCGGCCATCGCCTGCACCGTGGGGACTGCGGCAAAAAGCGGTGCGGTGATCCGGTTTACCTGCCCGTCAGTGGTCTGGGCGGATAGAAGCACGGCCACAAAGAGCTGATAGGGGCTGTCAAAATGCAGCCCCGTGCGGGCATGCGGGTAGTGCTGCTTGAGCAGCGCAAAGATCCGCCGGATCCGCTCCTGTTCTATTTCAGTGTTATCGCTTTTGTGATCATCCATGAATAATACCGGGCGCCCCCTGGTAGCCGGAGTGGCCTTATCCGCTTACCCCCTCACTACTCCTTCCTCCGAAAACTTCTTGATCTCCTCCGGGGAATATCCCAGCGAAGCCAAAACCTCCCCGGTATGCTCGCCCAGGCGCGGTGGCGGCAGCCGGACCTCGCCGGGAGAGCGGGAAAAAAGAAGGGGAAAACCGGGCAGATTGAGCGTGGGCCCGCCGGGCCGCCCCGCTTCGATCCAGTAGCCCTGATCCCGGGCCAGCGGGTGCTCAGCCGCCTCCTCCAGGCCGAGCACCGGCTCGCAGCAGGCATCGCAGTGCTCAAAGAGTTCAACCCACTGGTCCCGGTTTTTTTCTCTGAAAAGCGCTTTAACCTGATCAATAAGTTCCTCCTGGGCCGAAGGGTCAAATTGAAGTCCCACCCACCCCGGTTTCTTTACCGCCCTACAGAAGTTTTCCCAGAAGACCGGCTCCAGCG
>JAAZIE010000251.1 GCA_012510305.1 Bacillota bacterium
AGCCTGAGATCTTCGGCATCGCGGCAGCCTCCGTCTAAAATCAGGCCGGCAATCCCCTTCTCCAGGCAAGCGACAGCCATTATTTCTCCAAAATGACCCGCTCCGCAATACGAATGCGCATTGGCCACGATCACGTCACCGGGCGCCGCTTCCAAAATGGCCTGGTGCAGGGCCAGGTTGTCCCCCGGGTGGCAGTTCACCGTAAAAGCCGGACCGGCAAGCTTCATGCCCGGCGAAACCGCCTTGATACCGCAATCCATGTTGCCCCCTTTGTTGTTGGCATCACAGATGTTCCCGGTGGGAATCTCCAACCATCCTTTTATTGATCCCACTTCCACACGAAACGCTCCTTTATAAAATAGTTTATTTCAACATGTTTTCGTAACTGTATTTGTTATCAACTTCAATGATGTTTTTGCCGGACCGGATCTCGGCAATCATATTTTTCTCCTTCAGCTCCAGCTCCTCGGCTTTTACAATGACCTCATCAAGTTTTTCTTGTGGAATGATCACCACACCGCTTTTATCCCCCACGACGATATCGCCCGGCCTGACCTGCGCACCGCCAAACTGAACCATCACGTTCGTCGCTTCTTCCATGATCCGGCCCCTGGCGGTGGCTGTTACCGCCCCCCTGGCATAGACGGGAAATCCGATTTCAACACATTCATCTACATCTCTGCAGGCTCCATCGATGAATACCCCGCCCACATCCTTGACCGCGGCACCGTTGGCCAGGATGCCGCCCCAGCAGGAAACATCGAGCCGGCCGCCGTTATCGATCACAATGACATCGCCGTTCCCGGCCGCGTCGATCGCTTTTATTCCCAAGTGGTGTTTTGATTTTGTTAAACCTGCAGCCGCTATCTTCACGGTAACGGCCCGGCCGACAACATTTTTCATGGTGGGCCAGACGGGCCTGATCCCATAAGTCGCTCCCTTGAGGCCCAAAGCATCCAGCGCGTCGGCCACATTTGTTGTCGCCAGGTTTTCCAGGCGCGGCTTGTATTTGTTCATAAATTCATTCATCGTTATATCTCCTTAGATATGAAAAGATTATTGTATACAATATGTATACAGAAAGTATATTCTCTCTAACTATCCCAATCTCCTGCAAACAAAATAAATATTTATCAAAAAATCAGCGTGAGGGGCCCCCTTGCCTTACCCCGGCCCCATGCTGTCGGGACCCGCGAACACCATCAGCGGCATCAGCTTGCCCATATGATCAAGCTTCTCCAAGTGCCAGACCATATCGATGAGCTGCTTCACCTGTTTCCCATCCATCCGTTTTTCGGCCATTTGGGTAAATTTATCCTCCAGCTCCTTGTCGCTGAGCGGATCATTGCCCAGGCCGTGAGGCGTATCGATCTGTTTAAAGTAACGGGCACCGTCCCTGGTTATAATCTCGGAGGAGGCCTGATACCCGCTAAAATCGGGATCGGCTTCCACGGTGATTTTTTCGATGAGCTCAAGGATCACCGGATCGGTGAAATGGTGCGGCTCAATGGATTCAGGGCCAAAAGAGCGGTTTTTGATCGCAAAAGCGTTGGCGTAAAAAGTGCTGTGATCGGCGCTTTCAGCATTTCGGGGATATTTTTTTGCAGGGGTGCTGGTATGCCCGGCCTGCCTGGGGATGGCCTTGATCTTGACCGAAGCGATATCTTCGGGTTTAAGGTCATGCTCCTTGACCAGGGCCAGGGTGGCCAGCACCGTCCCGGAATTCGTGCCGTTGGTGCAGAGAACCTTGAAGCGGGTGTTGAGAATGCGCCATCCGCTAAAATCCAACAGGAGCTCGTAATCCATTTCATTTTGGAAAACGGCCTGATCCAGGCCCGCTTCGCCCTCAACGATGCGCAGCGGACCGGTATACCCTTTTTGAGCAAGCAAGCAGGACATGATCGCATGATAAGCGACAAAGCCGAAACGAAGATTTTTAGCCATGACGCACTCTTCCCTGTCGGCATCGAGAATGCCCAAGGGATTGCTGTGGCAGGCACAGATGGCGATGGCATGGGCCACCTGCTCTTCGTTCAGCCCCATCAGCCTTCCCAGGCTGGGGGGCATGCTGAGACCTCCCCTGATATCGAAACACCATCCCCTCTTTTGCACCGGCACCCCTCGGGCGGCATCAACAAATCTCTGCCCAATCTCGTAAGAGAGCACCACCGAGGTTAGAAAATCAGGGCCGGAAATTTTTTCACGCTCTGAAATTGCCAGAATGGCGGGAATGGCATCGCTGTTATGCCCGCCGCCCCCCAGATCGTTGTAATCGAGAAAGCGAACCAGAAAGCTGTTAAAAAGGGTGGCATTGAGAACATTGCTCCGCTCGCCCGTCCCAAACAGGGTCGCCTCCTTCGTTCCGCCCAGCTCTCCCACCACTTCTTCGCAGATCGGGCGGCCGGGGGCGTCAAAGGCCCCGATTGCACAGCCCAGGGTATCGAGCAGGCAGCGCTTGGCCTGATGGATCACCTCGGGCGGCAACATCTTAAAATCAAGTGCCAGGGCATAGCGAGCCAGCTTGCGCGACACACCGGCCCGGTAATCTGCCTCAATGTTTTGCCAGGCTAAATCACGTTGAACAGTCATTTATTTATTTCACTCCCAAGCTTGATCGTTTATTCAAAAACATGCTTTTGTACCTCAAGGCTGCAGCATCCCCGGGCTAGCCGCTTTCCAAGCCGTACTTGCACCGCAGGAAACGCATCCCCGTGTCCGGAAAGATGGCATAGATCAGCACATCCCCCATATCGCGGGCGAGCCCCGCGGTGGCCTCTTTCGCCTTTTCCAGCTCCGGTTCCAACAGATCGGCCGGCCGGCAGGTGATCGGGGTTTCCCCTTTCTCGTAATTCTTCAGCAGCATCTTCCGAATGTCAGGATCGATGGGATGAGGTGTTCTCCCGTACAGGCCGTAAGCATAATCCCTGACCTGGCGCGATAAGATCTTGTACCGGCCAAACAGGACATTCTGCACCGCCTGGGCTACGATGATCTGGCTGGAAGGGGTGGCCAGGGGCGGATAGCCCAGTTCCCGGCGAACCCGGGGAATCTCGGCGCAAACATCCCCCAGCCGGTCCACCGCGTTGGCCTCTTTCAACTGAAAGATCAGGTTGGTGAGCATGCCCCCGGGGACCTGGTTGATCAGGGCCTCGGCATCGACAAGCGATATGCGGGTGTTGTCCATATATTCGCGGTACTTTTGGCCGATCTCCTCCAGGTCCTTGCCGATGGAGACGAGCATATCCATATCCAGGCCCGGATCGCGCGTTGTCCCCTGGAGAGCGAAGACCATCGACTCCACGGCCGGGAATGAAGAGCGCAGCGCGAAGGGAGCCGAGGCCGTGTCGATGATATCCACCCCCGCCTCGACCGCTTTGAGACAGGCCATCGAAGCCATCCCGCTGTTGTAGTGAGTGTGAAAGCCGATCGGGATGCTCAGCTCTTTTTTGAGCGCCCTGACCAGGTCGTAGGCATCGTAGGGCGAAGGCAGCCCGCAGGTATCCGCTATGCTGATACTGTCGGCGCCGATCTCTTCAAAGGTCTTCGCTTTCCTGACATAGTAGTCGATATTGTAAACCGGGCCGCCCAGCTTCAGCTCGGTGAGAGAATACTGCATCTGGATCTGCACCTGCTTGCCGCAGGCCTTGATTGTCTTGATGCAGGTCATTAAATTGCGCTCGTCATCCAGCGAATCAAATATCCTGAAAACGTCGATCCCCTGTTTGGAGGCATAATTAATAAAGGCGACCACCAGGTCATCGGCATAGTGGCGGTAGCCCAGCAGGTTTTGCCCCCTGAAGTGCATCTGGAGCCTGGTTCGGGGCATCAGCTCCCGCAGAATACGGATGCGCTCCCAGGGATCCTCGTTTAAATACCTGATCGCCACATCAAAAGTGGCGCCGCCGGACATCTCGGAGGTATGGTATCCCACTTGATCCATCTTGGCGGCGACGGCCTCCATATCGCCGGTGCGCATACGCGTGGCAAATATGGACTGCTGCGCATCGCGCAGGGTTTCATCGGTTATTTTTACCGGTTGCGACAACTATCCTCTCCCCCTTATAGATTCATCTTTTGGAGAATAAAATGGGAACATGCGTGTTGTATACAGTATGTATACAATAATTAATATTCTCCTTCGCCCGCCGATCTCCTGCATCCGTCAAATATATTTATCAGCAAGCCGGCGCAGCACCCGGTGCTCTGAAATAATGCCATCGGTAATTCGCCCGGCACAGAGCAAGATCTCTTCGATTTCCCCGGCAGTGATGCGGTGAAAATGAATCCCCGCGGTGACGACGACTTTCCGGTTGAGTTCGCGGGATATTTTTGCCGCCGCCTCCCGGGCCAACTCCTCCTCTTTATGGCCGGTAGCCGTATACACGGAGAGCCGGGAGCACCGGGATAAAAGATGTAGCGGTAGCTGAAGCAGGAAATCATCCGGTTATCTCGAATAATTACAGTATCAATTCGCAAACTGATAGCTGTTAATTATTTACACCTGCGCGCAGTTGCCGTGCAATAACACCCCTGCCAACTGCACCAGGCAAAGGAAGTTTAATCATTGGCCAAAAAAAGTTTGAACAAGGTTGCTTATGAATATCTGTACAAGAGCATTGTCACCTGCCAGTACCTGCCCGGTGAAGCCATCGTCGAGCAGGAGGTGACAAATAAGCTGGGCATCAGCCGCACGCCGGTCAGGGAGGCGCTCCGGCGGCTCAGCTCGGAGGGATTTATCCGCCAGATTCCGATGAAAGGTTCTTTTGTCCGCCAGTTAACCACCCACGATATCGAAGATATTTTTGAGCTGCGGCAGATGTTTGAAGAAAATGCCCTGCGCTCCGGTTTCAATGAAATAAGCGCAGAAGAGTTGGCCATGATCGAGAAAAAAATGAATCTGCTTACCGAGGACAGCGATCCGGAAGACTTTTATGAAAGCGACCGCATGCTTCACCGTATGATTATCGGGCATGCCAAAAATAAACGGATGATCGCCTTTTTCAATACCATCGATTCACAGCTGGAGACCTTCCGCTACCTTTCAGCGATGAGCAATATGCGGCTGAAGCACTCGAAAGAGGAACATATCAATATCATCAAAGCGATTAAAGAAAAAAAACTTGAGTCGGCCCTGAAACATCTGCGGCTGCACCTGGACAATGTTAAAATCAATACCCTTAAAGTTTTACGCCAGATGCGCAACCTCTAAAATAATCTGCTGCCTGCGGGGATATTCTCAGTGCCA
>JAAZIE010000252.1 GCA_012510305.1 Bacillota bacterium
CCCTTTAGCAAAGGGGGGGGAATTACAGCAAACTTCCCTTTAGCAAAAGGGGGAGCATGTTAAATCACCTCTTGCCAGGGGAGGGGAATAGGGGACCTTGGGGCAAAGGATGCCGCAGATACATAAATGAAACACGCGGGTAAAACCGGGCGAGGCATGCCTCGCCCCTCAAATTTGCGCGGTGCAAGCAGTGGCGCGAGATTGTTAAAGTCAAGGAAGGCTTTCGGGGCAGCGGCCGGCGGAGGCTCCGCTGCCCCGGTGTCTGTCAGCGCCGGAGCTCCAGCTCATCGGGGTCTGTTTTCAGCAGATCTTCCCTGTAGTAGTGAAGATCGTAGTAGCTTCCCTCAAGCCAGCTCTCGATCTGATCGTCGTAATGCGGAGAGAGCAGGTGGCCCGATTGCCCGCCGGCGACGACGCCCCAGGTGCGCAGCGCACCCCTGTCCATAACGGCGATGAAGCGCAGCCCCGCAGCGCTGTTGACCTTGAAGGGATCGGTCAGGGAGTAAGCGGCCCGCCCCACGGTCATATGATCGCCGCCGAAGGGAAAGGGCCCCCGGTTGACCAGGGAGCCCAGCAGGGGCGCCTGGCCCAGCACGTTTTCAAAAGTGATCGTCTGCAGTTTCTGCCACTGCCAGCTGTCCGGGTTTTTCCCCAGCTCCTCTGTCAGCTGCTCGATGGTGCGACGGTAGGCCGCCAGGAGAATCTCGTCAAATTTGCCCTCAAACCAGGCCGGGTCGTCCTTTTCCAGCAGGTATTCCAGGACATTGTAGGCCGCATAACCGCCGTCGATAAAGTCATGGTAAAGATCGTCGCCCATTTTTTCTCGGAAGGTCTCTTCCATCAAATTCAAGTACCAGGTCTGGAAAACAGCCGGCGCCGCCAGTTCCGGCTCGTTTACGGGATCGGCGGACCACTCCTGCAGCAGAGCCAGCCCCCGCTGTTCAGTTTCATCAAGGCCGCTGCTGAAAGCGGCGAGGCGATCGAGCCAGCCGGGCAGCCGCTCCGCAGCGTGGCGATTGTACCAGTCTGTCTGCATCCTGCAAAAGTCTTCCACGGAAAACTTTTCCCGGGCGGTGAGGCAATCGACAATGCGCAGCATCCGGTACGGGGGAGCCACGTCAAGATCCACCAGGTAGGGGTATTCTTCATCCTCCACCCGGTGGTTGGCGGTGGCGATATAGCCCTCTTCGGGATTGAACAGTTCGGGAAGTTCACGCATGGGGATATAGCCCTGCCAGCGGGTTTCAGAGGTCCAACCCGGCTGGGGCATCAGCCCCTGGCCCCGGCCCCGCAGCGGCACCTGGCCCACCACCCGGAAACCGATATTTCCATCCACGTCGGCGTAAACAAAGGTCTGGATGGGGGCGGTGAAATGATCGAGCGCCTCTTTAAACTGTTCCCAGTTCCGGGCCCGGTTCATTCCCAGCACGGCATCGACGGTGCTGGCTTCGACATCGTAAGCGTTCCAGCGCAGGCTCAGGGGCGGATCCGCGAGGACCAGGGGGCCGTTTTTGGTAATGAGCACCTTCAGCAGCTCCGGTTCAGCGCTCCCCTTGACTTGAATCTCCTCGGTGAGAACTTCCGCCTCGTAATCTTCCCCGTCATACTGAAAATGGCGGGGGTTGTCCTGATCCTGCTTCTCCAGGTAGAGATCCATGTTGTCGCCGATATTGGTCGCTCCCCAGGCCACAAACTCGTTGTGCCCGATCACCACTCCCGGTGAGCCGGGGATGGACCAGCCGTAAACATCCATCTCCCCCTCCAGGGAGAGGTGATTTTCAAACCAGATCCCCGGCAGGCTCAAGTTCAGATGGGGATCATTGGCCAACACGGCGACACCGTCTTTCGATCGCTTTGGGGCGATCACCCAGCTGTTGCTGCCCAGGGAGGGCAGGGGAGCGATCGATTCCAGGTCGCCGGCGGCAAGGAGCTTGCGCAGGTTGCCCGCGGCCCCGGAGCCGGCGTTTTCCCCGGTGCAAACCGCGGGGGTGTCCCAGCCGTCAAAGGGCGGCAGCAGCTCCGCGAAGAGATCCTCTTCCAGCCTCTCCTGCAGCGCCAGGCGCAGGGCCTCGATCTGCCAGTTGTCGCCCAGGTTGTACGCCAGCAGGGTGACCATGCCGGCGCTGTCTTCCACGGTCCAGGGTTCCGGGTCGATCCCCAGCAGGCGAAGTTCCGGCGGCAGCGGGCCTGCTTCCAGGAAAGCGTTCACGCCGGCGGCGTATGCTTCCAGGCACCGCCGCCCTTCAGCGGAGGTCTTCTCCAAAACACGTTCGGTGACGCGCTTGAGCCCGATGGCGCGCAGCAGGATATCGGTCTCCAGCATGGAGCGGCCGATGAGCTCGCTCAAACGGCCCTGCACAAAACGCCGGTGCGTCTCCATCTGCCAGTAACGCTCCCCGGCTTGCACATAACCCTGGGCAAACATGAGATCCCCCATGGTTGAGGCGTAGATATGGGGGACACCCCGGTGGTCACGGTAAACGGTTACCTTATCCTGAAGCGCCTCATGGTGCAGGGCCCCGGTATACTGCGGAACCGCCCCGCGCAATACGGTATAACCGCCGGCCAGCGCCGCTACCAGGAGCGCTACCACCACCAGGGCTGTGATGAGCAATACTTTTTTTAAACGGTTCATCCCAATCTCCCTTTCATAAATTTATGCAGGCCCGCCGCCCTCTGAGCCCCCGAAGCCCGGGCGGCCGGTCAAACCGATCTCTTCGAAATCCCGTCCCTTGCGGGCGGCGGTAATCGCCACCACCCGCGCCTGCTCTTTTTCTGTAAACCGGTAGAAGAAAAGGGGGATCGCCAGGAGCAGCATGCTCACCGCCGCCAGAAATACGGAGGTGAAATAGATGCCGTCCTGCACAAAGGCTGAAGCGGCCACGTTTTCTTCGAAGCCCACAATCCCCAGGGTAAGCATGGTCGCAAAGGCGCAGGCGGTCATCCCGATCTTGGAGATAAACGTCTGCATGGAGAAACAGATCCCTTCGGCTCTCTCGCCGGTCTTCCATTCCAGGTAATCGACCGTGTCCGCGATCATGGCGTAGGTGAGGATATTGGAAAATCCCGCAGGGATGCCCAGCACAATGATGCCGATAAAATTGAACCAGAGCCCGAAAGGGGTTCGCCAGCCCACAAAATACATGGCGAACAGAACCAGGGCCCCGGCGATATGGCTGTAGATGAAAAGATCGCGTTTGCCGAACCTCCTGGATAGGTAGGGCGTGAAGACAGAGGCCAGCAGCCCCCCGGGGGCAACGGCGATGGTAATAATGGTGAAAGCGCCGGCGTTGTCGAGGCAGTACTTGGCAAAGTAAATGCCGCTGGTTAAATAAATCGCTCTAAGTGCTCCCAGGGCCCCGGTCAGCACGATCAGCAGCAGCGGCTTGTTTTGGACCAGCAGCTTCAGATTCTGCCACAGCGATAGCGGGGGGGTGGGAGAATAGTAACGTTCGCGGGTATATTTGAACCCGATCAAAAAGAGAGGCACCGCCAGGGCGGAGACGACGACGGCGATCCAGAAAAAAACCTGCCGGAGATCGGCGGCGATGGCTATCCTCATCGTCTCCTGCAGGGCCGGGGCGATCTCCTCAAGGCCCATACCGCCGGTAGTCTTATTTTGAAAATGCTCGATGATCATGGGGACAGAGAGGGCGACTACGCCCATTCCGGCGGTGCAGACCAGGCGGGCCACCGTGAGCAGGGTGGCCCGCTTGTTGGTATCGGAGGTCAGCGATGAAGAGAGACCCCAGTAGGGCACATCGACGATGGTATAAAGAATGCTCCAGAGCACATAAGTAACCAATGCGTAGATGAACTTGGCGCTGTAGTCTCCCGGGATGGTGGTGAAACAAAATATGGTGAGGATAGAGATGGGGATAGGGGTGAAGAGCAGGTAGGGGCGCAGCTTGCCCCACCTGGTCCTGGTGCGATCCACGATACTGCCCATGATCGGATCGTTTAGCGCGTCGAATAGCCGAACGCCGAGCATGAGGTAGGCAACTCCGGCGGGGAGCAGCCCCACCCCGTCGGTATAAAAGACCATCAGGAAGGTGGCGATCAAGGCGCAGACCATATTCTGCCCAAACCCGGCGATGCTGTAGGCGATGACTTCTTTCGGCTGCAGCCCCCTGCCGGGAACGGTCCCGAAAAGCCTGTGTAAAAAGCTCATCCGCGGTGACCCCGTTTCTTTGGAGCATAGTTGGACCGGCTTCGGCAAAGCGTCAATGGTGAAGTTGTTTGTTTGTGATAAATCCGGTTATTTAGTTTATTTCTCCAAATATGGACGATATCCTGCGCATAAATTGACCCCTCTCTGTGGGTGCGAGCTTGTGCGGGTCAGGCATGCCTGACCCCTACGCCTGGGACGGGGACGCGGTAAATCCCCCCCCGCCCCCCCTTTACCAAAGGGGGGGGAATCAGGCGCCAAGGAGCAAACGGATACCGCCGCAGCACAAGAGAAACATGCAGGGTTAATCCGGGTCAGGCATGACTCGCCCCATATTACCTTTAAATGTCATCCTGAGGGCGGAGCCCGAAGGATCTCATGCGGTAGGGCGGGAGCTTCGATTAAAATGGAGGGCGGTCGTTCTGTTCGCAGCCGGGCCGGTAGAGACTCTTCGCTGCGCTCAGAGTGACGCTGGAGGAGGCTGAGGGCCTCTTTGCGGTCATCCTGAGGGCCTTCTTTTGCGGTCATCCTGAGGGCGGAGCCCGAAGGATCTCACGCGGTAAGGCGGGGGCTTTGGGCCTCCCCCGGTTTGCTGGACACTGAGATAAGATACTATAATTATCTCAGGAGGTGTGAATTATTGTGGCTGGGACTAGGAGGAGGTATACGGAGGAATTTAAGCGTGAGGCGGTGGCACTAAGCTATAGCC